>JANYCO010000407.1 GCA_025360235.1 Cytophagales bacterium | reverse complement strand
CCGCAGAAGTTCTAAAGAATAAACCTCCAAATCCTCCTAGTGGGAGTGCAGCTTCAGCCGCCGTCAATGTATATTGAGCGTTCGGGTCGGTGGCACTTGGAGTAAATACTCCGTTTGGTGATATCGTTCCTGCAGCATTAGAAAACCATTGTCCGCTGAATCCTGCTGGTTTTACTGTCGCAGCCAATTGCACGATTGGATTTTCCGGACAAAATTGAATTGCCCCCCCCATTGTGATTTTAGCTGTATCTGTAAGCGTTAATACAGCCTGATCTGTAGCTGCAGGACAACTTCCTCCAGCAAAAATTTTATTAGATGTTAACGTAAATGTATAAGTAGAGTCAAGTGCACCAGTAGGCGTAAAAGTAGTTGTATCATTTCCTATCGTTCCAAAAGTTCCTGAACCAATAGGAGATACAGTCCAACCTACAGAAGTAAAGTTTGTAGCTACACCGTTTAGCGTTATAACTCCTAAATTATTTTTACATTTAGAGAGATCTATTCCAGCATTAGCAGTGGGTGGATTTGTGATCGTAATGACAACGTTATCTGTAACAACAGCACAAGAAGGAGCACTGGTTTTGGTAACTTTAAATGTTATTGTAGCTGTTCCTAAAGCTAGTTCTGCGGCTGTAGGAGTATAGGTTGGGTAAAGAGCGGTACTATTTGTGAATGTTCCGTTTCCTGTCCATTGCTTGGTAAACAACCCGGCAGTAGCAGTACCTCCATTGATTGTAGGATTTCCAACAGCTAACGATAGCGTCACACTTGGACTAGCTCCGCTATTACACATTGTTATAGGATTTCCCGCATCTACAACTGGAACCGAATTTACAACTATATTAAATTGAGAAGAGTCAGCAGGGCAAGTAACAGTTGCCGGCAATGTAGTAGTAAGTGATTTTATTTTCATTACTATAGTACCACTGGTAAAGGAAGCAGGAGGAGTATAGGTAGCTGTTAATCCTAAGGATTGATTGTTTGGGACAAAAGTTCCACCCACCTGAACTACACCACCTACAGTAGGAATCCATTGGAAAGTTGAAACTACATTATTTGCACCTGATGAATCACCTAGAATACCTGGATCAAGCGCTACCATTGCATTGCTGGCACAAACAGTAACAGGGCCAGGACGAGACCATACATCCGGACCTTTTAAAAGGTTAATTCTTAAAGTATCAACCGCTGAACCGCATGGAGTAGCGGCTGTCACGTCTGAAGTGATTTTTAACAATACAAAGCCTCTAATAAAGTCAGCTCCTCCTGCATCCGCTATGTAGGTATTTGAAAGATTGCCTACAGCTGAACCAAAACTTCCTGAACCAGTAATGATACCCCATTTACCTGTACCATTTATATCGTCTGTAATGTCTACCGCATCAGCAGCAGAAACCAGTGAAGTGTCTATTTTAATTACGCCTTTAATTGGAATAGGAGATCCACCAGGGTAACAAACGTTTTTAGTTTTTGAGGCTGCGCTACCTCCTGTTCCGTTAGGGAGAGTAGGTACAGCACCTGGATCAGAGTATGCGTGTACGTTGCTTGGCACATAAGGAAGAGTAATGGAAACAACGTTAGCATTCCACCAGGTGTTCATGGTTTCTGCGCAGTTGGTAGGGGCAACACCCGGACATGCCACGTTTGCGCCTCTGTTTTTCCATAAGTGACATCCTTCTCTTATTCCGACTGTAGCAGGATGATGATCTATCAAGGGGTCACAACCAAATAAATTATAAGAGCTATGACCTACGAAGGCCTCTATTGGAAAATCATTTCCGTCAAAGTAACCAATCTTTGTTCCATTAGCAGGAGCCAGAGGTAAATCATACAGCCCATCCATTGATGAACCATTTGTAATATCTGGTCCACCTAAAGCAGGGAACGGCATATCGTTCCAGTAAACCACAATTGGCTTAGAGCCTGGATTTGGTGCAGGCGCAGCCAAATCTATGATATAACCTAATGGATTATGTTCAACATCATAAAGCGGTAAATGTGTAAGTCCGTTAAAATAATTGACCTCAACAGTTACAGGTCCTACGATTGGTAATCCGGCACCATCGAGACCATCCCATGGAATACAAACACTGACACCAGCAACTAAACCTGTAATAGGAAATACTCTTGGTGTAAACGCTCCATTTACCAATGGAAATAAAGTTATCCCAGCCTGACCATTTTTATCTGCAGTAATATTTATGCATCGATCGTTATCACAACCAGTAATACTACCCGCAGTAATTTTTCCAAACCCACCTGGCTTAGGTATAATACCACATGTACGTGCTTTTATACCCACAGCATCAACAAGGTTTGTATCGTATGGATTGTTTAAGAAAATAGGATAATCTGCAGAACCCAAAAAAGAAACAACTGATCTTCTGTCCTCATCTATATTTCCTGTAGCGCTGGTACCAGTAGCGTTTGCACAAATCACTGCTCCATAAGGACTCATTTGATTAAATGTTACTGCTGTAACTACACTGTCTTTTGAGTAGAAAAACATTTGACTGTTTAAATCACTATTCAATCCTGTATGTCCTGCTGTAGTGTTGTTACTGTTGCATTGCAAGTCCCAGGCAGAACTGAAGAAGCGGGCTCTTATTGGATTCTTATTTACAATATCAGACCAAACGGTTACATCTAACATTGAAAAAATTACATTAGTATGTGTTTCAGGATTTGCCTGATTACCATTCATTACTATAAAGAAATCTGTATAACCTAAAACAGGGTCAATATCCGCAGCCTGAACAATATATTGGTAAGGGGTATAACCTTTGTAAGGTCTAGCAGGATAACCAAATCCCAGTTGGCCAACAGCAACCGTTACGGAGTCTAATGTTCTTTGAGGACCTACCGCAGCCTGACTATAATATTGAATAAATCCAGCCCCTGGAACTGTTGGGAGTTTATAAGAAAATGTAGTTACTGCTGTTACCGTTTCAGTACCTCCAAGGTTTGTAGAGCCAAGTGTACCATCAAAACGAATACATTTTGCAGGAGTTGCCCCACTGTTCATTTCACCTCTGTACAATCTAAACCAAGTAGGAGCAGTAATATTTGAATTTGGATTAAAACCAAGATTTATAACTTCACCAGCTTTACATACTCTTATTTTAAGTCTGTATTTTTCTCTGTTTACCGGAATAGAAGAATAAGCACCAGTGATACGACCGATACCACCTGCAGAAGCACCACCATCCCATATCTGAATACAGTTTGCAGGGGTAACTATTCCACCAGCTGCATTAAAAGTACTTTTGGTTGTGTCAAATTGCATTCCATTAGATACCTTAGTTGTACATACCAGTAATTCTCTTGTACCTTCACCAAAAGAATGAGTAAAACTCAAAACTGATAACAACAGACCTAATAAAGCAATTCCAAAATACTTGGTTTTGAAAGTGTCTTTTACAGATATTCTTATCTTCATATCACTATTAATTAATTATTAATTCCACAACTACTTATATCCTTATAAATTATATTCTGTATTATTTCAAAAGGTAACTTGAAATTTAGCCACTAAATTATTCAAATAAACTGGTTTTTACAACATTTTAACCCCATTTAATTAAATAATAAGGGCATATTTGTATTATTTGAGCCTTATAAACTTCTCAAAATGCAAATATATGGTAATTTTAGCCACAATTCTATTGTCTCTTTAGTTTCGTAACTATTAATTTATTAACTATGCATATTAATTATACTTATTTTACATAGATTTACAACAAATTAGCTTAGTGTACGTACATAAATAGTAATTTGTTTAGTTTTAATAGAAATATACCTAGTATTGTGAATAACCTTATTTAATTCAGGTTATTGAATAAGACAAAACCTAGGTAAAACGATTGTATATGAATAGGTTGTGTAGGATTTTTGGGTTAATTATCTTTCAGCTGGGTTTAATAAATTCTATTAACGCTCAGGATGCCGTATTTTCACAGTATTATTCTTCTGCCTTATACCTAAGTCCCTGTTTTGCAGGAGTAGAGCCCAATCTAAATGTAGGTGTTAATACACGAACTCAATGGAAAAGCATTTCTGCTCCATATGTTACTAATCAAGTTTCAATAATAAAACCGTTCTATAAATACGGATTAACCAACCAAAATGTTGGGGGTATTGGTCTATCTGTTTTTCAGGATAAAGCTGGTGATTTTGGATACCAGACTTTGGGAGCAAATGCCAATGGGGCCTATAATCTTAGAAGCGGTGAAAATCACACCTTTACTTTTGGAATGCAAGTTGGAGTTATTCAGAAACAAATTAACCCTGATAAATTAGAATGGGGTACTCAGTTTAACCGTTACAAAGGATTTGATTCCAGTTTTCCTGCGGATCAGATACAGTCAAATAGCGATTTGTCTGGTAGAAAAACAATGTTGGATCTTGGAGCTGGGTTGTTGTATTATTTCAAAGCTGGAAGGGACAGAAGAACAAAAGGTGCAAGTTTTTGGGTAGGATACTCTGCCTTTCATCTCAACCGGCCTAATGAATCCCTTGTTGCAGGCTATGTTAGTAAATTACCTATGTTAAGTAAAGGGCTAGCAGGAATTGAATTTACCCTTGGCTCAAGATTTAATTTATCTCCGAACGTTTTATTGGTAAGACAAGGAGATGATATAAAAAAGCTTGATGGGTTTAGCAATATTCAAATTAATACGGGTATGTACCTTACTTATTTATTGGCGGACCTCGATGATAAATCAGATATGCGTCCGCAAGACATTATTTTAGGAGGCTGGTACAGGGTAGGAGATGCCTACATCTTTACCTTTGGTCTTAAGTCAAACATTTATACAATTGGATTAAGTTATGATCTTAATCAGTCAGGCTTAAAAGTAGCGACACAAGGAAAAGGTGCCTGGGAAGTTTCATTGAAAATTCAGGTACCTAAAAAGGAAGTAGTAAAAAGATATTATGCGCCTAGACTCTAATTTATTTAAATTAGAATTGAGATTTATTATGAAGAGATTTATTCTTTTTTGTTTCATTATAGTTACTGTTTGCCTTTTCTCAGGAAAGGTTGCAGCACAGAAAAAACCTGTGAAATCAAAACCGAACCCAACGCTAATCCTTGCAGACAAACACTATAATAATCTTGAGTATTACTTGGCAGCACATGAGTATGCGCGGGTACTAAAGAGTGACTCTTCCAATGCTTATGCCATGTTTCAATTGGCAGAATGTTATCGTTATTATTTTGATTATAAATCTGCAGAGCAATTTTACTTTAAGGTAGCACAACGATTTAGAGATCGCTACCCATTGGCCAGGTTTTGGTATTCAACAATGTTGAAAGACAATGGTAATTATAAAAGAGCAATTGATCAATTCGAAAAATACAGAGATGAACATACAGACACCGACCTTGAAGCAGAGTTGTACCGTGAAAAAGCCTTTCAGGAAATTTTAGGTTGTAAGTTGGCTATAGAGGAAGGTTTAAAACCGAAA
>JANYCO010000308.1 GCA_025360235.1 Cytophagales bacterium | reverse complement strand
CGAAGAGATTGTAAAAGCGCAGGAATTTATCGAAGAAAACTACGGGGATAAAATTTCAATTGAAGAACTAGCTGACAACGTTGCTGTGGGGAGAAGAAGTTTTGAGCGTAGGTTCAAAAAGGCAACTAACAATACTGTCGTAGAATATATCCAACGTGTAAAAATCGAAGCTGCGAAAAGAAGTTTTGAATCAAGCCTCAAAAACATTAGTGAAGTAATGCTGGATGTGGGTTATACAGATACAAAAGCCTTTCGGACTGTATTTAAAAAAGTAACAGGACTTACTCCGATTGAATATCGGAATAAATACAATAAACAAGAATAGATCATTTCACACTAAATTCTACTCTTCTGTTTTTCGCCCTCCCCTCATCAGTATGATTGTCTGCAATTGGTTTAGTCATGCCATATCCTTTGGCGGTAATGCGTTTGGCAGAAATGCCGTTTTGAATTAAATAGTTCATGACATTTATTGCGCGCTTTTTTGAAAGCTCTAAATCAATCTCAGGATTACCACGATTGTCAGTGTGTCCACTGATAAGAATTTCCATAGTTGAATTTTCATTTAGGAATTTTATAAGTGCGTTAAGTTCTTCATGTGAAGAAGGTAATAAAATAGGAGAACCGGAATCAAATAAAATATTCTCCAATACAATAGTTGCCCCTTTTTTGATAGGTTTTAAATTTATAATACGGATAGAATTTGCCACCGGAATAGTATTTCCTTTTAGAGTTTCAGTATAGGTGAAATATCCGGAAGCAGAGGCCGTCAATTTAATTTTCGAAGGAATTTTTTCGCTCAAGACATAAACAGAGTCGTCAAATAAATCTTTGTGTAGATCGTCGTTAATAAGAATTTCTCCTTTTACCCTTAGTAACGTAAGATTATCTTTAGATTTAAAAATAAATTTTAATCCATCCGATGTTTTTTCTGAGATTGGAAGGTCACCACTTCCAATATTTTTTACTTCCACACCGTCAATAAAATAATATGCCCAATCGTTAAAGAGCGCATTTTCTGTACCATCCTGAAGGTTTTTATTATCAGGTCCGTGAAATCCACCGATGGTCATATATTGAAATTCTTCCGTTGCGGTAAACTCGCCCTCGTACAATGCCCAATCGTTGTTAAACATTGGTGTTGCCATTTCTGTCTGTGGTGTTACTTCCATAAGTTCTACATTAATGGATGGTTGATTAACGGAAAAATAAGTACCTAATTTTGTCATCCTTTTTCCAACAGCCGTGCCTTTTCCATTTGTATAATAAAAGGAGATCTTTATTTTTTCGCCAACCTTTATTTTTCTTGCTAAAGCAATGGAGATGTATTCATGTAAGTTATTATTACTGCATCCAATTATTCCTGCCACGGCTTTACCTTCTTTTGGAAATATTTCAATACCATCTATCCATGCCGGACTCGGTAGTCTCGAATTTTGGCCTTTGCTATCCATATGATAAAAATCCGGACTCCCGGGATTTTTCATTTTGTCCTGAGGATTTTCCCAGTATTCCATCCGATCCCATTGGCTGGTACCTTCAGGAAGTTTTTTATACAATTCGAAGCCTGGGTTTTTAATCAGGTTTTCTGTTTGTGCATGAATGGTGGATAAGCTAAAGCAGAAAAAAAGGCAGAGATAATTTTTCATATAATAAAGTTTAATAGGTTAAGATACAGTTTAAATCGGAGAAGCATTATTTGTTTACCATTGGCACACCACTCACAGCAATTACTTTCCAGGCTTCATCTACTAATTTCCAAACTCTAATATATCTGAATTCCGATTTGATAGTTTGATCAAAGTATTTTCCTTCCAACGCCAGGTTGATTGAAACTACAGCTGTATCTTCAATAAGACTTATTATTTGATCGCTGGAAGTGATAGAAGTCATCTCGGAATTTCCGGTTTTATAATTCTCCATGACCATTGCCTTTGTTACCTTTTGTCCGTTGGGATAAACAAAAAGGGCATCATCATGAAGCATCTCGTCTATAACAGTGAGGTCTTTTTTTTCAAAAGCCTTTAGAAGTTTTTTTTCGCAATCCACAATTTGGGTTTTACGTTCTGATTGGTCGGTAATCATATTTATGGTTTTTTATATTTTTGTCTATTATTCAATATACCTAATATTTTATTTTGATCAAACGAACTAACGAAAGGGTAGGCTTCTTATATTGGCATAAAATAATCCAATCCATCCAGATCGGCGTCAGGATCATACAGCTCATAATTATCTAGAGAATTGATGGGATAGAAATCCTGATAAGTTGTGGTTGTCATTGCATCGTCACTTCCTCCCGGAGACCACTGCCGGAAGTAGTAATACGCATTGCAACTTTTGCACTGTAAAATACAGCCATCCTCTTTTATTGAAATCCGGGTCATCGCTGATTCTTTTTCAAAATCAAGAAAAGCATAATCCTCACCATGGGTGATATAGATTTCTATGGATTTACAGAAGGCACAGTTGGTCATATATTGTTTTGCTTAATCGCTAAATAGGCCAGTAGAAATTGTTGTTCCGCCATCATTACACGGAGCTCAAAATAACTAAGTCTATTTAACGTTTCCATTAAATTAATACCTTCAAAGTTTAATAGCGGGCAATTTTGATAAATATAACCATTTGACTCTGAATAATGAACACGCCTTTTTTAATTTTTTTTCATAAATATTTTGTGCAACCAAAAGGTTTCCTATATATTTGCAACCATAAGGTTTCATAATATGAGAAGAGATACATTTCAGGCCATAGCAGATCCTACGAGAAGAGAAATCTTAAGTATGCTGGCATTTAAACCACTTAACGTGAATACCGTTTCGGAGAATTTTGATGTGAGTCGTGCTGCAGTTTACAAACACATTAAGATCCTTACCGAATGCGGGCTGGTGGTTATCAAACAACAAGGGCGGGAGCGCTTTTGTGAAGCTAAACTTGAAAAACTAAACGAAGTATCCAGCTGGGTAGAACAGTACAAAAAATTCTGGGAAGCAAAGTTGGATTCGCTGGAAGACTATTTACAAAAAATACAATCGAAAAATAAAATTCAAACTAAAGGAAAAAAGCATGGCAGAAAAAAATGAAAAGGAGTTTGTTATTACAAGAGTGTTCAATGCTCCTATGGACCTAGTATGGAAAGCACATACTGAAGCAGAAAGATTAAAACAATGGTGGGGTCCGAAAGGATTTGAAATGCTTTCTGTGAAAGTAGATCTTCGCCCTGGAGGCATTTTTCACTATGGAATGAAAGGCCCTGATGGAAGTACGATGTGGGGTAAATTTGTGTACAGGGAAATTGTTCCGATAACGAAATTAGTTTTCGTAGTTTCTTTCTCTGATGAAAATGCAGGAATTACCCGTCATCCAATGGCACCAAACTGGCCGGCAGAAACTTTAAATACAATGACCCTGAGTGAAGCAAATGGAAAGACAACAATGGTATTAAGTGGAGGACCAATCAATGCAACGGAAGAAGAAAGAGTAATGTTCTACGGCGCCTTTGAAGGAATGAATCAAGGATTCAAAGGAACGTACGATCAGTTGGATGAATATTTGGGAAGTAAATAATAGATATATTCTTTAAACGCAAAGAGCGCAAAGAAAAACTGTTTCCGCGGCCTGTCACCC
This sequence comes from Cytophagales bacterium, assembly GCA_025360235.1. Lineage (GTDB taxonomy): Bacteria > Bacteroidota > Bacteroidia > Cytophagales > Cytophagaceae > JANYCO01. The sequence continues at coordinate 3,443 of JANYCO010000308.1, read as the reverse complement.
GACAGGCCGCAACGGTTACTGTTTGGTGAAAGAGTCGTAAAAAAGGAAATGTTTTTGCTTTAGTGTTTGATAGAAGCTTGTGGCCTGTATGGGAACATGTCACGTAGTAGATATTAAAATAAATTAATATTAAACACTACCTTTAATTGTAGTGTGATTGCAATCGCTAAACAGAACAGCCACCCTGCCCACCAAAGTGATGGTAAGCCAGATTTCTTTATACTAAAAAAATAAGAGACAATCATAGTGGCTACTGAAACTACAAGAGAGCCCATGAAAAAGGAGCTTGCATTGAACTGACCCATAGAACTGCTTACGCTATAGGGAAGGAGGATCAAAGATCCAATCAAACAAGTAAAGCTTATATTTTTTAGAAATTCCCATTTTCTGTTTTGAAGAAAAACAAAAGCGGCCACGATTTGAATACTCCATTTCGCACCTGCGATACTGCAAGACAATAACTTCTGAGTCAAATCAACATATACAGGAGAAACGGCAATGAACCACCAGGTAATAAGGGTAGAAATTGTAAAGAAAAGAACAGTGAGGTTAATATTTTTTTGAGAGGATTCTTCAGTCATGCTTTGTCAAAATTATATGCCAAAGGTAGTACCAATTTAGTTCATCTTTTGCTTCTTATTAGAATTTTTTCGATAACTTCGTTAAAACAATTCTATTGTATTTAATAAATTTCACTTATTATGAAAAGGCTCATTCTACTATTTTTGTTTATCTGTTCGACAACAATGTCTGTGCAAGCAAAAAAATATCAGGGTGCTGAGATCAGGACCAATGAATCATTTCTCTATGGCAGGTTTGAAGTAAAAATGAAATCTGCAGATGCCAGTGGAATGCTGATCTCCTTTTTTACTTTTTTCGACGACCCTTCTTTTGCTACAAATTGGAACGAAATCGATATAGAAATACTTGGTCGTTATCAAAATGAAGTACAGTTTAATGCGATTGTTGGGAAACATCAGATGAACGAAAAAAGACAGATTCTAAATTTTAATCCGCACAAAGATTTTCATACCTACGCCTTCGATTGGACTCCTGAGTACATCTCATGGAGCGTAGATGGACAAGAGGTATACAAACAAACAGGAGAACATATTGGGAAGATGAATAAAAAACAAAAGATCATGATGAACATCTGGCCATCAGAATTCTGGGAATGGACAGGTCCCTGGGACCCAACAAAGGTACCCTTGTATGCGATGTACGATTATGTAAAATATTATGAATACAAACCAAAAGCAACCGAAAAATTCGAGTTGAGTTGGGAAGACAATTTTGACAAAATTGACAATAACCGCTGGTCTTTTGCAACACATTCTTTTGATGGAAATGCCTGTACATTTGATCCTGCCAATGCCAAAGTAAAAGATGGTTATTTAATTCTTACATTAGCCAATAGTGATTATGAAGTAACTGAAGAAAAGATAGCAGACCTTAAGATTGAGGGCAATAGTGTTGGAAAAGCTTCGGTAAATGCTGCATTCATTGCAAGTGAAACTATAGTTAAAATAACATTTGCCGCACCAGTAAATCGTGTTAACGCTAAAAAAGAAAATTTCAAAATTGATGGTGTAGAAATTATGAAAGCTAAATTTGCAATGGATATGACTAACGTTGAATTAATTACTTCTTCTATGGATGTTGGGAAAGAGTATGTGCTGCAATTTACACCTCCTGGCCAGACGGGGGATGTTTATATTCAAAATGTAAAATTGGTAAAACAATAACCGTCGGGAATAGAAATTAGCCTTGAGTCCTTAGTAAAATATACTACGGGCTACACAAGACTAATTTCTCAGAACTCAATACTATTTCTCATAACAACCCTTATCTGGGTTCGCATCTCTCGTGAAACCAATAAGATCAAGGGGTATGGAAGGAAGTGCAATACCAGTATTAATAGCGGGGGAGCTGGTTTGTAATGTAAAATTTTTGTTGGACTCATTCGTAAATAAAGGATCCTGATTAAAACTATTGTTGCTAATAATAGTAGTTCCCAAAGAATTTGATTTTACGATTGAGTAATTCGCGGTAACGGTGAAACCACTGGTTCCATTATCATTTAGCACAACTTCGTCAGTTTTATCGCCCCACAAAATACTTGTTCGAAATCGAGTAAGAAGCGGATTAGAGAGGCCGGCATCTTGATTAGAAAATCTTGCGATAGATGAGTCGCGAAAGAAGTCGTAAGAATAGTTTGCCAATGTACAAAAGTCAAAATAATAATTTCCACCGGATGAAGCATTGAAAACATAGTCAACACAATTGTCGAGCAATGAATTCACAGCATAGAAGTCAGTAGCAGTGGTGGTAATTCCATTCTTGGAACAATTTTTCAGCACTGAGTTTTCTAAAATTAATTCCGGGATAGTATCTCCATCTACTACTTCTTTCATGGTAATTCCAGAAGTGGCATTTTTTATTTCTGTGTAAGATATTATATTGTTAGTACTTGTAGATTTAAAAAGAATCCCCCCCCATTGTCCAGGTACATCATTATAATAACTGGAAAGGTTGTCGTGTCTAAATGTTACAATAGAATCTTTAGCACCTTGTGTAATCAGCGTTCCTTCTACAATAAGTTTTGCACCTTGATGGAAACGAACTCTTGTTCCCTTGTCTATCGTAAGTGTGCAGCCTATTGGTACAGTTACATTGCCACTAAGTACATATGGTTTTATATTGGTCCAGGTAGTGTTGCAAGCCACAGTTGTATTGGTATAAAAATTAGCATCCTGCCCATAAGCAATCAGGTCCACGTCCTGAATATTTCCATTGGTAGTAAATACGATGCTATCGCTAACGAGATAGGGTAGCGATAAATTTTTCGGATTGATCAATACTTTTACAAGAATCAGCAAACTATCCTTTCCAAATATTTCATAATCGGAAGTTTCTAATTCCTCTTGACCATTTATAGTGATCGTGTATGAAGAATTATAAAGTCTGGCCAATCGGATATTGCTAATTTTTAAAGCATGGCTGTTGTCGTTATATACCCAAAGCCGTTGAGTAATCGATCCGACTGAACTAAATATTGTATCAAAAACTAGCACTGATTGAGAAAAAGATAATTTGGCCTGAGGGTCATGAGTGATTTTCTCACTTTTTCTTTTACAAGAAAAAAAGAAAAGGGATAGGAAAATAGAAATTAAATAAACAAAATATTTCACAGGAAGACTAAATTGTTTTTTTGTGTCTTTTGCTTTTTATTCTCCGTGGCTTGTCCCCTGACAATCCACCGCTGCTTGTATGGAGGCACAAGCCACGAAACAAATAAATACAGGTACTACCTATAACTGAATTCTTGTACTTTTATTATTCAGTCACTCCTTCTTTAAGTCTTTCTGCATTTTCAGTAAAACGAAGTTGCTCAATAAAATCCTCAATAAATCCATCCATTACAGTAGTAAGGTTATGTACTG
>JANYCO010000287.1 GCA_025360235.1 Cytophagales bacterium | reverse complement strand
AACCCAAGGTGCAAAATTGGCTGGGATATTTCTTGCCCTTGCTTTGATTATTGTTTTCTCCTGGAGAACCACCAAAACATTGTTCAGCCTTTTTGAGATGATCCCTTCTGCAAAAGAAGGGTTGAAAGGCAAAGGAATTGCTTTTTTAATTATAGGCCTTATGGCTATAGTTTCGCTTGGTGTTTTTACTGCACAGGTAATTCTTTACCTGATTTGATTAGCCTTTTATAGATTGGTTGGTAAACTCTTTTTCCCTATTTTAGCTTATTAAAATTCTGACCATGAATAAAAAATCCTGCATCAGTGTTGGTATTATTGTACTTGCGCTAACTTCCAGCATTTTCGCCCAAAGCAAAAAAACAGCAGCAGTAATCACTTCAACTCAAGAAGAAACTAAAAGAACTATTTCTGAAAAAGTAAAAATAGCCGATTGGTATGAATTCCGTAAGGCTGCCTATTCCCTATCTTTTGACGACGGACTGATTTCTCAGTATAAATATGTTGCTCCTATATTAGATAAACTGGGATTGAAAGCTACCTTCTACATCGTAACGGAAACGCTTGAATCCGACCCGGACCGACCTGCATCGTGGCGCTATGGCTATTGGTGGCAATTTATAGAAATGTGCAAAAAGGGTCACGAACTAGGCTCACATTCTGCCACACATCCAAAACTTACTACTTTCCATGATGGAGGCGTAAGTAAACCCGGAACACTGCAATATGAATTGAATGCTCCAATCCAAACACTGCAAGAAAAAATGCCTGACTATAAATTTATCACCTTTGCCTATCCATTTGTAGACTACAACAAACATGTAATGGAGGAGACTGCAAAACTTTATGTTTCCTCAAGAGGTTTAGGCAATGGATTTAATTCGAAAACACCTGATGAATGGATGAATATCCAGGGGCATGGATTAGACTATGGCCCTGGCCGAACCATAGAATCTGACAATTCAAAAATGACAGCGCTCGAAAACTGGATTACAAACAACACTATTGCAAAAGAAGGCTGGACGGTTTATCTGGCGCATGATGTACTTCCCTTTAGTGAAGCCTCTACTGCTACCGATTCATGGCAACCTGTTTCGTCTGAAAGTTTTGAAGGATTCGCTCAATGGCTTAAATCAAAGCATGACTCAAAAGAATTGTGGATAGAAACAGTGGGCAATGTAACCCGTTACATCAAAGAAAGAGATGTCGTAAGTATTAATCAGTTGGAAGCGACAGATACAAAACTCACATTCAGTATTACCGACAATCTCCCAGACAATCAATTTAATTATCCAATTACACTTGAGATTCTTATTCCTACAGGATGGGATAAAGTAATTGTAAAACAGAAAAAAACAAAAAAGCTACTAAGTGTTTCGGAAGAAAAAATCATCGTTAACGCCATTCCTGATCAAGGAAATATAGAGATTAGCAAAGTGGAATAATATAAACTCTTGCTTCCTTTGCGTTTAAATTTATTAGGTTAATACATGGAGAAACTAATCAAACTCACAAAAGCCAAACGAAATTTTGAAATTGAGAAATATTTAAATTCCAAAATTGAAAAAATAAATCTTTTTTTTAAACAAAATGATCTAGATAGTGCTGTCATAGGCATCTCTGGAGGCATTGATTCTGCTGTTACTTATAAACTACTTTTAGAGGCTTCGAAACAAATTGACTCTCCGCTCAAAAAAATTATTGCGCTTTTAATGCCCATTCATGGCAAAGGTACGAGCAACCAGGATTCTGCCACTGAAAGAGGTTTGAAGCTTGTTGAATCATCTAAAATAACTTCTTATTATGTTCAGGATTTGTCTGTTGTTTTGGGCAACTATTGTGAGAGTCTGAAAAATGATCTCGCTCCAAATGAATGGGCAATTGGCCAGTTGGCCAGCATTGTGCGTACTCCCAATTTGTATTTTAATGCAGCCCTTCTCCAGCAACGAGGCCACCGTTCAATTGTTGTGGGCACTACCAATAGGGACGAGGGTTCCTACATCGGTTTTTTTGGTAAAGCCTCCGATGCAATGGTAGACTTGCAACCTATTGCCGATCTCCATAAATCGGAGGTATATTTAGTCGCAAAAAAATTAAACGTGCCGGAAGAAATTATCAAAGCTACTCCCTCTGGTGATGTATGGGATGGGAAAGTAGACGAAGAAATGATCGGGGCTCCTTATTGGTTTTTGGAAATGTATTTATTGATGAAAGAATTCAACATTCAACCTGATAAAACTATGAGTGAGGAAGATCAAAAAAAATTCTCAAAATATTCTTCAGCGATTGAAACCATCCACGAAAAAAATGTGCACAAATACAAAGTGGGGAACCCTGCTCATTTTATTGATGTGTTGCCAAGGGCAATTCCGGGTGGATGGAAATAATTAATTCCTATCTTTACAGCATTCTAAAACAATGGCTTAGCTGAACCTTACTATTTCAGGATATTTTAACGCTAAGAGCGCTAAGATTTCGCAATGGACGCAAAAAATAAAATTACATGAACCCAATCATTGTTTCTACAAAACCGCCCATTTCAAAATTGCCCGGAGGATGGGAGCCTCAGGGAGTGCCATCCCTTACAGAAGCGACTTCAATAAAATTACTTTCAGAGCCTCCCTTTATGATTTTAGAAAATGCATTTTCTCAGAAAGAATGTGCTGCTCTTATTGACTTAATGAATCAATCGCCCAACATAGAGCCTGTAACTGTACAAGGAAGAAAAATAACAAAGGAGGAAGCCGTTGGTTCAGTCAGAACAACTATATGGTCTGTTTCATTGGGAGAACAAATCTGGAACAAAATAAAAAATTACATTCCTGAACGTACAATGAATAAAAAATCGCCAACAGACTGGTGGCAGGGTGACAAAACCAGAACCCGTTGGCGTCCCATTATGTGTTCACCCATTTCGAGATTCATGAAGTATGAAAGTGGTGGCCAACATTACCCACATTACGATGTTGGTTTTATTTATGCTGACGATTCTATCAGAACCTTACAGTCTGTAGTTATTTATTTAACTACTTCAAAAAAAGGTGGGGCTACACGACTCATTCATGATAATCAGGAGCAACTTCCTGTATGGGAGTATAATCAGGAAGATTGGACCAGAGAAGCAAGAGATAACGAAGTAATTGGCCAAGCAGATGCTGTGACAGGCAATGTACTGATCTTCGATCATGGGCTATGTCATGATGTAAAAATTCATCTGGATGAAGAACCAAGAATTATAATTAGAACAGATGTAATTTTTGAAGCCGTAAAAAATTAACACAATTCACATTTTTTAATATTAATTATTGGCTTAAATTTGTCTCCTTACAATTACTCAAATAAGTGAACCAATTTTTACATAAAATATCTTTTGCCAACAGTAAAAAGATATTACTATTTACGCTCACAGCACTATTTCTCATTGGCTGCCTCCCCTTTCATGCCTATATATTCATGGTTCCTGATGAAAAAGACATTCGCAGATTTAAACATGAAGAAGTCAAACATGCTAAAGTTTGTTTTGAATTCAACAAACGTCCGGTTAACAAACCAATTACAGTAACGAACTGGACCCATAAAGAACCTTTGATCAGCGCATCTCTGGAAAAATTTCTAATTGAAAATAAGGCGAAACATTTTCTGGTAATAAAAAACGACTCTATTGTTTTTGAATATATTAATAAAAAGAGCAAAGACGACGACCAACCCTATCCTTCTTTTTCAATTGCCAAAACATTTGTTTCCGCTAGTTTAGGTGTTGCTATAAAAGAAGGTTATATCGGCTCAGTAAATGATCTGGCAAAAAAATACCTGCCCGAACTGAACTATCATAAAAATTTTGACTCACTGACCATCAATCATCTGCTTAATCAATATTCAGGTCTTAGATCAGAACTCAATGGCATCTCCAATGCTAATTACGGGAAAATAGAAAAAATTCTGAAGCAGTTGCATTTTAATTATAAACCAGGAGAGCGATTAGAATATGTAAACATCAACACCATTTTGATAGGCCTCATTATAGAAAGGGTTACAGGCCAATATTTGCACAATTATTTTTCTGATAAAATCTGGTCGAAAATAGGTACGTGTGATTCAACTGTATGGGAATTTGATTACAAAACAAAACACACCCGATCGTTTAGTTGTTTCGGCGCTTCCCCAAGAGATTATGCAAAATTCGGAAGATTATTTATGAATAAAGGAAAATGGGGAGACCAACAAGTTATAGATAGCAACTGGGTGCTTACTTGTACTAGTCCTGTGAATGGTCTTGGGAAAAATATTGGGTACAACAATGCCTGGTTTATTGGAGAGCCGGAAATAGGAGATTTTATGGCTATTGGAATGTTCAGACAACAAATATATGTTAATCCAAAAGAAAATGTTGTCATCGTTTCACTTATGAAATTCAATACAACTATTTTACCCTACAGATGGTGGGAAATATTAAGACAGATTGCAAAGCAGGTATGATTCAAAAAAAATGCGTACTTTCATCTTCGCATGACTCCTGATTGGAAAATAAAAAGAGACCACTATTATTCGGATCTATTCGATAAAAATGGGCTTACCTACATCCAAAAAAATGGTTTCTTTTTTGACACGGCAAAAGAAGATTCAAATATCAACGAGTCTTTAAACATTCTTTGTACTCCACTTGCTTTCTTAAAGAATCTTAAAAGTAAACCTTGCGTATTATTGTCTACCGGCTCCTTCTGCCCTGTGCATGGTGGTCATATTGAGATTATGGTTAATGCAAAAAATGCATTAGAAGCAAAAGGGTGGAACGTAGCCGGAGGTTATATTTCTCCCGGCCATGATGAATATATTTCCATGAAGTGTAAGGGAAAAGCAATTCCCATACATTACAGAATTGACCTTATCCAAAAAGCAATCGGAACAATCGATTGGTTATATGTAGATCCTTGGGAGGGCATTTTCAATAAAGTAGCGGTAAACTTTACAGACGTAGTATATCGTTTAGAAAAATACATAGAAAAACATGTTGGTACTAATATCCCGGTATTCTTTGTTTGCGGTTCAGACAATGTACGTTTTGCTGCAGCTTTTGAAAACAAAGGCCACTGTATCGTTGTAAACCGTCCTGGTTATGAAGCCGCTGCCACTGAATACAAAGGATTGGAGAATAAACGTATTTTATTTGTACCTGGAACAAATACTTCTTCGTCTACCAGCATCAGAAATAAATCCTCTTTTGTTTTCCCGGATAAAAAACAACTACAACTTCGCACCAACGATCATCTGCTTGAACAAAATCTTAAAACGATTTTCAGTCCATATTATCATTCCATCACCGAGCTTAAGGTAACTCAACAGCTAAAAGACTTTGAGAACAACCATCAAAAAAACATTATTAGTCTTGACACATGTATCAAAACACAATACAATCTTGAGATATCAAGAGAATATGATATTTTCGGAATTAACAAACTGGGTTATACGATACGGCCTGATTCGGAAGATATAGACAAACAGTGCTCCAAAATTCCAAAGGGTAGTTATTACTTGTTTGACGACGATATTCATACCGGGAATACGATGCGTTTTGCAAAAACTGTTTTGCAAAATCACGGACATGATATCACCGGAATTTTATCGTTGAATATTTCCACTTCGAAAGAGTCGGAAATTTTAGATGCGCGTGATTTTTTTATGGAAGGAGAAAATAACGGTTTGGTCATTCGTTTGCCAAATGGAGAAACTGCAAGAGCTCTCTATATATACCCATACGTAGATCCCGCTACAAGGTGCTCCGTTGCCGACCCAATGCAATTTTCAATTGCCGTTTGGAAAATGAACATGGAATATTTTAAAAATAAAAAAACGCTTCTAAACTCCTGTTTGAGTCAAAAAAAATTATTTGAATATCTAGGATTTAAGTCTTCGGATATGCTTTATGAAATTTGCAAATGGCATTACGAGCTTTTGTTGGAATTTCAGCTTATTAAGAATAAGAATTAACCTTTCCCTTTTAAAAAATCCGCAAGGTATTTCTACGCTTGCGGATCTTGCGTTGTTTCATAACCAGTTAATTCAACACAATGGTCTCATAGTACTTCGGAATGATTACTTCCTCTACTTCATTTCTGAAATTTATTCTTTTTACTTTACTCACTTCGATAATTAATTTATCTCCACCTCTCATTTCATTTACTAATTTATCAAGGCTTACATTTTGTCCTGTTATTAAAACTTCTCCAATTTGCCTTCTTCCTCTCGCAAGAAAAACCCGGCCTTCTGAAACATAGTATTTAGAATCACCAGGAAGCGCCTCGGCGAAGCCTTTTTCCGCTAACACTTTTATTTGTACATTTCTCGCCTCAGTTGCGCCTATTCCTTCTAGTGGCGACACTTTCCTATTGTTCACTTTTACATCTACTGTTGGCAATGGAATAAGTCTCACTCCAAAATTTTCCTGTCCAAGAAAATTACCATTGTTTGTAACATCTAGTTTTACTCTAACCCCAGTTGGCACCAAGGTAATCATTCCCGGACGGTCTCCTCTTATTACTGTAGCACCTTCTGCCTTGAATACAGGATTATATTCCGGGCCTAAAGCAGGAACAGAAACATTTAGTTTATTGCCACAATTTCTGTAGAGTGACTGGATAGAAGCAGACTGCACTTGAATCACAGGTTTTACAACAATATATTCGTGCTCCACATTATAAACAGTATCTCTTCCATCTGGTGTTTTCATTTTTATTTTCCCAGTCCAGGATTTTTTTAGCGTACCGTTTGGACCATAATTCCCTCCACTAGCCACAAAACTTAATGTACCGACACCATCTTCGTTTACATTTAAAGCGGAATTTCCCAATTCCATTTGAGGCTTTAGTGAAGTAGATGTAGCAACCATAAACATTTCTGCCTGATATTTAGTACCAGCCACTACGAAATCAGACTGAGGCTTTACGGCAGGTTTTAGTCTGTCAAATTTGTAATCTTTAAGTCCAATACTATTTGCAAAATTTACCATTATAGAATTTTCCATATTAACAATCTTTGCTTCTGTTTCGCTTAACACAGCCAGAGCAGCAACCATGGGCGTTTGGCCAAAATTTAAATGCGCATAATCTTTATTTTTCTGATCTGAATTATTTTTCAATGTAGGATCTTCGCTAGCATTCCTTGCAAGTGGCTCAAATTTGGTTTTTGAATATTTATTCATAAAAATTACATAGTCGTCCAACTTCTTTTTAAGTAAATACGCTTTCCCCGAATTTTCATTGGCTCCTATCATGATTACTTCGATTTCAGTTTCTTCTGTAGCACCTTTAAATCCGCCCTCGTCATCGTATCCTCCGGTTTTATTTATCAGTTCCTTTTTCAAACTATCAATTATCCCAAGCATCTCCTGGGTCTTCATCCGAACTTCTCCGGCCTCTTTAAACAATTGCACTTCATTTGGTTTCTTCCCTCGTTTTTCTACTAGCTCTTTCATTATTGCGAGTTTTTGCCTGTTGTCTACATCAGTGGAAACAACGGTTTTTTCCAGACTTGTGTTCAACGCCTGAAATTTATAAATCAACGCCGAGCTTACTTGTAAAGCCAACAGCGCAGTCAGCACCAGATACATCATGCCGATCATCTTCTGCCTAGGGGTTTCTCTCATTCCTGCCATACGAATTTTTGTTTAAGTTTCGATAGCATAATGTGGGGGTGTTTGAAAAGATACAGATAAGAAAAAAATAATTTGATAATTTGATAATTTGATAATTTGATAATTTGATAATTTGATAATTAAAAAAAATATTGCAATTGTCTTATCCGAACAATTATCAAATCGATTACCGTTTAAACTCAACGAGCATATATCTTGATCTACCTTTAACATAGTATCCAAGAACCACACCTTTATTATAGGTAGGAATAACATTTAACAGTTCGGGTGAATTATTTCTAAGCACATCGATTTCATAGTCGCCTACTTTCTCCCTGATTGTTTTAGGTACATTGCCGTCCACATGTGATAAATCATCAATCTTTAACAGGGATTGAAAATAACTTGCGTGAATACTTGTGGAACTGTAGCTGCTACCTCCATAAGGATAATAACCGGGAAACCCGCCGAAACCACCCATTCCCATGCCACCGTATCCCATGCCCATCCCCATGCCCATGCCAATACTTAAGCCTGGTGCAATAGAATAACCGCCTGGTCCGGAATTCCGGTAAACGGTTACTTCCTCATAAGCCCCTATTTCTAACTCATACTGCCCATCGTTCAAATTATTTACCGCTATCGATAATTTACCCTGGTGAATTTTTTTGAAATATTGTTGCGTACTTTTTATAATTCTTTCCTGAATATCATTCCCATCTTCCTGAATAACTCCATTAATATAAGAGATGGGCTGATCGGGAAATATATTATAACTTTTCAGGAGCTCCATAGAAGAAAGACGAACCACGATAAGGTTCAATTGATCTTCACTGAACGTTACACGAAACAGATCTCCTTTATAAAGAAATGAATTCCCCTGACGGGGCACTGCTTCTTTCCCATCATTCCCTTTATCAAGAGAGAAATTTAGTTTCCTGTAGGTTGCACTAGTAGTTGTGGGATCAATAATAACAAGATGTGTATGCGAAGGCTCTTCAAAGGTCATGTATATTTTATTGTCATAAGTATACATTTTTTTTGATGGGTAAACCGATTTAACATTATTTTCAAGATCATAACTTACCTTCTCAATACCTACTGGCGTATTTGGCTTCTGGTTTAGTTCGTCATTGTTTGAGGTCAACTTTGCATAGAAGGTAGGGAAGTTTGTTTCATAATTTTTAATTACGATGTTGTCCCCTTCTGTAGAGGAAAAAAGAAGCACTGTATTTTTATATTCAGGAATCACTACAGAATAAAAGACGCCTTCCATTTCAAAAGATTGCATCCTAAATTCATTTTTGTTTATAGAGCCAATACTTGGGTTGAATTTATAACTACCACTCATCCTGTTAACGACCAGTGACGCAAAATTTCTTTCTTTCGCATCGTATAAATAAACCACTACATTTCTATCACTTAGTGTGGCTCCGATAATCTCATTCCTTTTTTCTGTTTCCTCCCTCTTAATAACAACTTCTTTGGTAATTTTATACGTTGCATCCATAATAGAGATTTGGATGGATTTTTTTTCCTGGAAAATATAGGCAAGGTTACCGTACTTATCGGAAACAGAAAATACATTTTGCGCCTTCCCTCCCTTCATTTCGATCTCTAACACCGTCTTTTGTCCGAAGGCCGTTGTAAAAGGCAGGGCGATTAATATAAGTATAGTATTTATTACATTTTTCATCTTTATATAACGGGTCTTGACTCCCTTTAGTACTGCAAATTTACATCTCCACCCCTCGAAAAACAAGAAAAAGAGTTTTGAGCGGTTACTTGGCACGGTTCGTGCGTATTAACTTTTAAAGAGCACTAAAATGATGGCATTTCTAATCATATTATTAATTTGTTTCGTAGGCTTTAAACTGCTTACAAACTCAAAGCCGATTGTGAGCAAGAGGAAAGTGTAGGGCAAAAATAAAGATCCCAAGCAAGCTATGGCAAGGGATCTTTTTATAATTCTATCTCAATCAGTTTCTACTTTGCAGCAGTATATCTTTTAGCCACGGCATCCCAATCTACTACATTCCAGAAGGCGGCTATGTAATCTGGTCTTCTGTTTTGGTATTTCAGGTAA
>JANYCO010000280.1 GCA_025360235.1 Cytophagales bacterium | reverse complement strand
TAATAATTTATTTAGAGTATCTGCAACAACCGGATCAACTTCGTAGTCTTCGTTTGGCATAGCAAACATCATGTAAAGGAAATTCTCCGTGTAGCTAAGTTTATTCTTAGGATACATCAGTGGCATCCCTTTGGAATTTCTGTAGGACCATGCAGCGATGGTAGGAAGTTTCGCCATCAAACGTGCAATGGTAAGATCCATTTCTTCTTCGCTGGCATTCTGGTTTATTGAGCCAGGATAGTAAGCGGTAAGCGAACTTACAGCGGAAGACAACACACCCATCGGGTGAGCAGTAGAAGGAAAACCATCAAATATCTTTTTTACATCTTCGTGAAGATTTGTATGTCTGTTGATGCGACCACTGAATAAATCCAATTGATCTTTAGTAGGCAATGATCCGTAAATCAACAAATACGATACTTCCAGAAAGGAAGCTTTTTCTGCCAATTGCTCTATAGGATATCCTCTGTAACTTAAAATTCCCTTTTCACCATCCAAAAATGTAATTGCGCTTTTAGTCGCCCCGGTATTTTTATAACCAGTATCAAGCGTTACATATCCAGTTACATCTCTTAGCTTAGAGATATCGATGGCCTTTTCACCTTCCGAACCTACAATAACAGGAAACTTGTAGCTTTTCCCCTCAATAATTATTTCTGCTTGATCTGACATACGATGATTTATTAAAAATTAAGTTTCAAATTAAATTCTACTGAGCGAAAATAAAGAAAAATCGCAACCAAAAAAATAATTAGCACTATTTATATAATAAAAAATTTCCTATTTTATCTTTAGTAAAAGCAAGACAATTTGACAAAAAGCTTTATATGTCAAATTTTACATTAAAAAAATCCTATTAATTCATAAATAATAAAAGGTTTTTTTATTATTCTTAGAGAATTCCCTTAATTTAGAGCCAAAATAAAACTATATCAAGTGTGAAGATAATTTTAAACTATTTTATTTTAGTCATTCTGGTTAATTTTCCATTTTTCTTAAGCGCACAATCTCAAACCGAATTGCTGAATAAAGAAGAGTATTTTGTAGGGAAAAATTATGATATCCTTGAAGACAAAAACAAAGCTTTCACTATCGATCAGGTAAGCTCTCCTGAGTTCTCCGGCCGCTTCGTTCCCAATATTGAAAAAGTTGGGGTAAACCATAACTTAAAGTCTGCTTACTGGTTGCGCTTCACTATCAAAGATAATTCTGAAGAAGAGAAGCATTGGTTAATCGAATCTTATGACTTTAAAATTGATCATTTAGACTTATTCATACAGGACAAAACCGGCAAGTATAAAGAGAAAAAATCAGGAGATGGATTACCCTTCGCTACCAAAATATTCCACCACAAAAATTTGGTATTTAACTTACCCACTGCAAAGGAGGGTACCAAGACGTTTTATATGCGTGTTGAAGCAGATGAATATGTGGCTTTCATTTTTGTAGTACGAAGCTACCAACGTTTCATTAATTATGCACTCTCTGAATACTGGCTTTTTGGGATTTTTTATGGTATAATTATCCTCATCATCCTTTTAAACCTCTTTCTTTTCATAACGCTTAAGGACTATGCGCACCTGCTCTATGTCTGGTATGTACTCAGTATTGGCGTTTACTCAATGACTACCAGTGGCATTGCCTTTCAATACCTGTGGCCTCAACTTCCAATATTGAACAATCATGCCTCTTCTTTTGCAGCACTTTCGCTGGTAGTATCCGCACTTTTGTATTGCAAAAGCTTTCTTCTTCCAAAGCTAAATGCACCCTTTATCAGAATTGTATTATACACAGTTATTGCTATCCGCGTAGGTATATTTCTTTTCCAATTGACCTTTAATCCAACCGAACTCTGGGACCCGTTGCTTGACTGGCTGGCTCTTTTTGTAGCTTATTTAGCCGGAATTATTTGCTGGGTAAAAGGATTTAAACCATCCCGTTTTTATGTAATCGCTTTCTCTTTTGTATTTGTAGGATTCCTTATTTCCTCCTTACTAAATACCGGAATTATTAATTCAAATTCCATCTTTGTAGTATACTCTCTAAATTTTGCTGTAGTTCTTGAAATTATTTTCCTCTCTTTAGCTCTTGCTGACAGAGTGAATACATTTAAAAAAGACAAACAAATTGAAGAAAAGGAAAAGTTAAATCAGCTTTTGAAAAACGATGCATTAAAAGCTGAAATCATTTCTCAATTAAAAGAAAACGAAGCACTGAAAGACAGAGTAAATCAGGAGCTGGAAGAAAAAGTAAAAGAAAGAACTGTAGAGTTAGAAGCCGCTAACGAAGAAATACAGCGCATGAACGAAGTACTTCAGGCAGACAATGTAAAATTGGAAACCAATGTAAAAGATCTTTCCAAAGCACGCATCATGCAGAAAATGGTTAGCTTTGAAGAGTTTCAAAATATTTATTCTGACGAAAACACTTGTCTTGAATACTTATCTAATCTTAAATGGTCAAAAGGATTTAAATGCGAAAAATGCGGGAATATCAATTTTAGCAAAGGACCTGTAGCCTTCTCCCGTCGCTGTTCTAAATGTAGTTACATTGAATCAGCCACTGCCAACACAATATTCTACCGTCTGAAATTTCCCATCATTAAGGCTTTCTATATGGTCTTCCTTGTAAGCAATAGAAACGAGATCACTGCGGACGAACTTTCTGAAAAATTATCTTTAAGAAGACAAACCTGCTGGGCTTTCAAACGAAAAGTATTAGATGCCATACTCACTAAGAAAAGACCCAAAACCGATACCGATGGCTGGAGTTATCTAGTGTTAGGACATACAGAAGATAAGACCGTGAAAAAAATGCAAAAAGAAGAAGAGTAAGAATTACGAAAACAATTCAACTCTAAAATTCAATAGTTGCTGAGGCTTACGGGAAAAATACAAAAAGAAGAATAAGCGTAAGAAATATAACCAAATACATAATGAGGTCTACTTTAATATAGGCTTCGTATTTTTTGTAAAACTCCTTTAATCCCATCTTTTTGTTTTTATTTGAGCTTAAATTTAATATAAAAATGGAAACTATAAAACCCGATCTTGCAAAAATAAAGAAAACGGCTCCCAAAGCCTGGGCTGATTTCGAAAGTTTCTATCAACAAAATTTCCCAAACTACTCTTCTGACCAAAAGCTAAGCCTGGACAAAATTCCTTTTGAAATGCTGCTTGGCCTGTTACTGCGCTATTTTATTGAGAATGGAGTAGAATGGGATGTTTCAAATACAGAATATAATCTTCTTCCTGAAACGTTATTGGAAGTATTTGAAAATTACGAAAAAGTCATCTCGCATTACTCCTAATAAATTTATAGCTAATAACCTCCAAACGGGCGTCATTAGCCAAAGAATTCAAGGGGAACATAACGGATATATTGCTAAGGTAAAAGGGATAAGTTTAAACCTTTTACCTTTCACCTTTCTCCCTTTCACCCTTTTACCCTAAACTTTAAACCAATTCCCTTTTATTTTACCCCTAAGTTTTCGTATTATTACAGCAACAATTAACACTAATACTAAATTACAATTATGGCATTTGATGTAGACATGGTGAAGGCTGTATACGCCGCACTTCCGGAGAAAGTAGCTGCCGCGAGAAAAGCAGTAGGCAGACCTCTTACACTAACAGAGAAAATCCTTTACGCACACCTCACTGAAGGTATTGCAAAAAAAGCGTACGACAGAGGAAAATCTTATGTAGACTTCAACCCTGATCGTGTAGCTATGCAAGATGCTACTGCTCAAATGGCCCTGTTGCAATTCATGCAGGCCGGACGCCCTAAAGTGGCTGTTCCTTCTACGGTTCACTGTGACCACTTGATTACAGCACAAGTAGAATCCGGCGCTGACCTTTCTAAAGCTAATATTGAAAATAAAGAAGTATACGATTTCCTTGCTTCCGTTTCCAACAAATACGGAATCGGTTTCTGGAAACCAGGTGCCGGGATTATTCACCAAGTGGTTTTAGAAAACTACGCTTTCCCTGGTGGACTAATGATCGGTACTGACTCCCACACTGTAAACGCCGGTGGTCTTGGTATGATTGCTATCGGTGTTGGTGGTGCGGATGCCTGCGATGTTATGGCCGGACTTCCATGGGAACTGAAATTCCCTAAACTGATTGGCGTGAAACTTACTGGTAAACTTAGCGGATGGACTGCTCCAAAAGATGTGATCCTTAAAGTGGCTGGTATCCTTACCGTAAAAGGTGGAACAGGTGCTATCGTGGAATACTTCGGCGAAGGCGCAACTTCTATGTCTTGTACCGGAAAAGGAACGATCTGTAACATGGGTGCTGAAATCGGTGCTACTACTTCTACATTTGGTTACGATGCTTCTATGGAACGTTACCTGCGTGCTACAGGCCGTGCTGAAATAGCTGATGCTGCCAATAAAGTAAAAGAACATTTAACAGCTGACCCTGAAGTTTATGCTGACCCTGCAAAATATTTCGACGAAATTATCGAGATCAATCTTTCTGAACTAGAGCCTCACTTGAATGGCCCTTTCACTCCAGATCTTGCTACGCCAATTTCTAAAATGAAAGAAGCTGCTGCGAAAAACGGATGGCCAACAAAAATTGAAGTGGGTCTGATCGGTTCTTGTACCAACTCTTCTTACGAAGATATTTCAAGAGCGGTATCGCTTGCACAACAAGCCGTAGACAAAAACCTGAAACCAAAATCTGAATATACCATCACTCCGGGTTCTGAAGTAGTACGCTATACTATCGAAAGAGACGGCTTTTTAAAAGTATTTGAGAAAATTGGTGCAAAAGTATTTGCCAACGCTTGCGGTCCTTGTATTGGGATGTGGGCGCGTGTAGGTGCTGAGAAGCAAGAAAAAAATACAATCGTTCACTCCTTCAACAGAAACTTCGCGAAGAGAGCAGATGGAAATCCAAATACCTTGGCATTCGTTGCTTCTCCTGAATTGGTTACTGCACTTGCTATTGCCGGTGACTTAACATTCAACCCGATCACGGATTTCTTAATTAATGAAAAAGGTGAAAAAGTAAAATTCGACGAACCTAAAGGCGACGAACTTCCTAAAAATGGATTTGATGCAAAAGACCCGGGCTTCCAGGCTCCGGCAGCAGATGGCAGTAAAATTACTGTAGCGGTCTCTCCTACTTCTGACCGTCTTCAATTGCTTGATCCGTTTGCCGCTTGGGAAGGTATTGATCTTAAAGGATTGAAACTCCTTATCAAAGCAAAAGGAAAATGTACAACTGACCATATTTCCATGGCAGGTCCTTGGTTGAAATACAGAGGACACCTTGACAACATCTCCAACAACATGTTGATTGGTGCGACCAACTTCTTCAACGAAAAAACAGACAACGTAAAAAACCAATTGACTGGTGTATACGAAGCAGTACCAAAAGTACAACGTGCGTACAAAGCCGCTAAAATAGGTACGATCGTAGTAGGTGATGAAAACTATGGAGAAGGTTCTTCAAGAGAGCATGCCGCTATGGAGCCTCGTCACTTGGGTGTACGTGCAGTGCTGGTAAAATCATTTGCCCGTATCCACGAAACGAACTTGAAAAAACAAGGGATGCTTGGATTGACTTTCGCAGACAAATCGGATTACGATAAAATTCAGGAAGACGATACGATCGATATCTTAGGACTGACGAGTTTCGCTCCTAACACTCCTCTTACTTTAGTGCTTACGCACAAAGACGGTTCTAAACAAGAAATAAAAGTTAACCATACCTACAACGAACAACAGATTGAGTGGTTCAAGGCGGGTGGAGCGCTGAATATAATTCGTGCTAGTGTGAAAGCTTAGTGGTAGAATTCAAAATTAAGAAATAAAAAAGCGAAGCCGGGTTGGTTTCGCTTTTTTATTTGTCTGAACTGAATCGTCCTGAAATAAGTTGACACAAACAAGTCACTTATATGAAAAACACAGGAAGACGAGTTCACAAGAAGCGGACTCAAAAGGATTACAGTTTAGCCTTCAAATTACAATTAGTAGATGAGGTAGAAAAGGGGCTATTGACCTATAAACAAGCTCAGTTTAAGTATGGAATTCAGGGCAAAAGTACGGTTTTGGTTTGGTTGCGGAAACATGGTAGATTAGATTGGTCAGAATCTACCGAGATGAAGAAAAAACCTACTCCCGACAAAAAGATCAAAGATCTGGAACGTAAACTCAAACGTTTAGAACAAGAGAAAGAAATTCTCAACCGAGCTATCGATATAGCCGATGAGCAGTTTGGAACCGAGATCCGAAAAAAGTATTTGCCCCTCTCACACGAAGCTTCCAAAGAGCAGGAGCGCAAAGAAGACTCATCACTGTAAAAAGTATTGCTTCTACTTTAGGTTACAGTCGCCAGTATCTCTATAAGAGCATAAAGCGAGAACAAGTAATACTAAAATGAATTATATATTAGTCCAAAAATGATCATCAAAAACATACTTAAATGAGCATATACTTTTTATTTCAATTGATGTAATAGAAGTGGCTAATTTGCACACGTATTTATCAAGGGCATCCAAGGTTTTAAA
>JANYCO010000237.1 GCA_025360235.1 Cytophagales bacterium | reverse complement strand
TTCCATTTCAAAACGCGCTTCAACTCTTCTGCTCAATCCTAGTCTAACCAATGTTGTAAGATAAGTGAGATCATTTGTTCGGCTGAAGCCCGTTTTGCTTTTTTGTAACTGAAAACCGGTTTCTGTTTGCAAGTATTTTTTGGGCACCAAATAAGGAGTCTCTGCAACATGCGGTCTATCGGTTACCATCCATTGTTGGGAATAGTCAGGGATTAAATCACTTTTAACTTCGTTTGTTTTTTTATACTCTTCAAGTATTTTTTTTGCGGCTTCTTTATTAAGAACGATTGTTGTGTCTTCACTTCCCTGATCTTCACTCTTAATACTTTGACTGAAAACAGAAGCGGAGAAACTAAGAACCGAAATTATTAAACCTGTTATTAGTATCTTTTTCATTATTTATTTGGCGTATTGTTAAGTTGTATTCTATTTTTTTTGCAATCTAGTTATTATTATTTTGATATAACAAATAAAATATTTAGGTTTACCTAAATCAAAAATATGAAAATCTGAAATTTATGGAGAGAAATGTCCAGGAAAACTACTTAAAGGCTATATATAAGCTTTCTGAAAAAAATAAAGAAGGAGCCTATACTAATGACATCGCTGCTGAATTAAACATAAAACCTTCTTCCGTTTCAGAATCTTTAAAAAAATTATCCGAAGAACATTTAATAAAGTACCAGAAATATAAAGCTGCAACACTTACGGAGAAAGGAAAACTAATAGCTCTTATGACAATTCGTAAGCATCGGCTCTGGGAAGTATTCCTAGTTGAAAAACTTGGTTTTCGTTGGGATGAAATCCATCCTATGGCGGAGGAGATGGAACATATTAATTTTGATGAATTAACAGAAAGGCTTGCAAAATTTTTGGACAACCCAACAGCAGATCCTCATGGAGATCCAATACCGGACAAGCATGGGAAAATAAAAGCCTTAAAATCAAAAAAGCTTACGGAAGCAAAAGAAAAAGAATTAGTAATAATGGTTGGAATAGAAAACCATAGTCCTTCTTTTATGAAACATCTTGACAATTTAGGTCTTTCGCTTGGGTCGGCAATTTTGGTAAAATCAGTCGTTGATTTTGATAACTCTATGTTACTTTCCGTAAACAAATCAAAAGATTTTTATATCAGCAGGGAAGTCGCAGAAAATGTATTGGTAAAGGAAAGTTAATCGTTATAATACTTATTTTAATTTAATAATCGTAACACCAGCTCCGCCTCTGTCTGCATGCTCATCGCTACAAGAAACAACTTGCTTGTATTGTTTTAAATGGTCCCTGATAATAGTGCGAAGGATCCCATCTCCTTTACCATGCACTATCTTTAAATCATTAACATTTAAGATAAGCGCATTGTCCATAAACTGGGTAACCTCTATCAGCGCTTCTTCTCCGCGCTTACCTCTGACATCAAGCGTAGGAGAAAAGGTGCCTGACTTAGATAGGTAGTTAAAATTATTGCTTTCTGAAGTAGATAAAAATTCTTCCCCAATGGTATTTCTGAATTCCTTTCGGGATATTTTAATCAGGCGATTAAGTTTTATATTGGAACGTAGAGATCCTATTCTAATTTCTGCTTCTTTCTCTTTAAGCAAAATTATTTCCCCCACAGCTCCGTTGTCTTTTATTTTTACAAAATCTCCTTCTCTGATTATTTTATCGGTAGGCGTTGCATATTCTTCTTTTTCAGAAATTGGTTCTTTTACCTTTTCTTCTTTAAATAAATTCTCTTTATACTCTTCTAACTCGTTACGAACAAATTTGGTAATTTCTTTGTCTGCTTTATTCTCAATAATCTCTCTGATTGTGGTCTCTATCTTTTTATTTGCTTCCGCCAATACTAACTTGGCTTGTTCTTTTGCTTCTTTTAGTAGTACTCTTTTATTAGCATCTAACTCTTCTTTCAATTTTAGATATTCCTTTAAAGTAGCTTCTACTTTTATTTCTTTATCCGAAATAGTCTGACTCAGTTGTCGGAATTTATTTTTTTCAGTTTCCAGATCACGAAGAAGCTTATCAAAGTCTACTTGTGAAGAACCCACTTTTGTTTTAGAAGAAGAAATTATTTTCTCTGGCAACCCTATTTTTTTTGCTATTTCAAAAGCATAAGAACTCCCCGGCTTTCCTATCTCCAAAATATAAAGCGGTTCCAGTTTGTCTATATTGTACGCCATTGCCCCATTTACCAAGCCCTGAGTCTTATCTGCATACGATTTCAGATTGCTGTAGTGCGTAGTAATAACACCAAATACTTTTAGTGTATTCAATTCTTCCAAAACTGATTCTGCAATGGCTGCACCAAACTGAGGTTCGGTACCTGTCCCAAATTCATCAATCAAGACTAAAGATTTTTTTCCTGCCTTCTCTACGAATTCTTTCATATTACTCAAATGAGCACTATAAGTACTTAGGTCGTTTTCCAAAGATTGTTCATCG
This sequence comes from Cytophagales bacterium, assembly GCA_025360235.1. Taxonomy (GTDB): domain Bacteria; phylum Bacteroidota; class Bacteroidia; order Cytophagales; family Cytophagaceae; genus JANYCO01. The sequence goes on along the minus strand of JANYCO010000237.1, from coordinate 1,403 downwards.
CCGATGTCCATAAAAATATCCTGAAAGAATCCCAAAATTGAGCCTTCGCTTAGCGGAACCAACAATCCAGACTGAAACATGTACTGGATCAATCCTACCGTTTTTAAACACACTGATTTTCCTCCGGCGTTTGGACCAGAGATAAGGAGGATCCGTTGTTCGGCATCTAGTTTTATAGAAAGCGGCACCACTTTTTTACCTGACTTCTTAAAACTCATTGTGAGCAAAGGATGTTGAGCATTCTGCCAATAAAGAAAAGTTTTATTTTCAAAAGGAATAAAAAATGCTTCCATTTCAATCGCCAACCTAGCCTTAGCTCTAATGAAATCTACAAGACCTAAAAAGGTATATGCTCTTTTTAAAGGAATAATATTAGGACGGAGAAAATTCGTAAGTTCGGTAAGAATCCGAATTACCTCCCTTTTTTCCTGTAATTCCAATTCTCGTATAGCATTATTGATTTCGAAAATTTCAGCAGGTTCTATAAAAGAGGTCTGTCCGGTAGCAGACTCATCATGAATGAATCCCTTCACCTTTCTTTTGTATTCTGCTTTTACAGGAATAACCATTCTGCCATTGCGAATTGTAGGAACTATATCCTCTTCTGAATATCCTTCTTTCTTTACTAATTTTAAAATTTTATCTGTTTCACGACGCAATCCAATTTGTTCGGAACTAATATCCTTACGCAATTTCAAAAGTGTTGAAGAGGCATTGTCTCTTACTGTTCCGTCCTCATTGATTACAGCATTGATTCGTTCGGAAATAGTTTTATCCAACTCTACTTCTTTTCTAAGTTGAAAAAGCCAGGGAAATTCAAGTTCGTATTTATCTAAAAACTCTAAACAAGCAGTGATGGTAGAGATCGACAATTTCAATTGTCTGAATTCGTCTGTTTCCAAAAAGGAACCTTCTGGTCTTATTTTATCGAAACACGAAGTAACATCAATATAATTATTGGAAGGAAAATTTAAATTTTGAGAAAGTAATTTTCTAAACTCTTCTGTTTGATGAATCATTTTACTGACCAATTCAAAATCGACCGAGAACCTTATTCTTTCCACATAGGCTTGGCCCAATGTACACAAACATTCCTTCTTCAGATATTCACGAATCTGATCGAATCCTAATTTTTGCTCGATGTTTTTAGGGTGCAACATTGTGGCAAAGGTAATTATTTAATTTTGAATTATGAGTTATGAATTTTTAGTTCAACATTAATAATTCATAACTTATAATTATTCTAAAATTTTTCTCAAAGCGCCTTCAATTTCAGGGTAGAGAAAGACATATCCTGATTCCTGCAGCCGACGAGGTAATACCCACCGGCTTTTCAGAAGAAGTTCGGTTTCTGTTCCGATTAGAACAGCTCCTAATTTCAGTAACCACTTAGGAGAAGGTAG
>JANYCO010000209.1 GCA_025360235.1 Cytophagales bacterium | reverse complement strand
ATCATAGACAGCATCATGTATGGAAACTCCCTGTTATTGCAGCGTTCCGCAAGAATTTTATAAGAAGCTTTCGCCCCATCAAAATCATTATTGGCAGAATACAACACTGCCAACTTAAGTGCTACAGCAGTGTCAACAGGGTTATACTTCAGTTTTTCATTATATAAATACAAGGATTTATGAAGATAAAATTTAGCAGAATTGAATTTATTTATGCTCTTGTAAAGAAGATAGAGATTAAAGCAAATCGGAGCATCGGAAGTGTCATTTTTTAATTTCTTTTTCCACTCCAGTGTATCCTTTGGATTTAGAGTTTGAAAAAACGAACCCTTTCGCTCTTTAATATTTTGGTTTACAAAATTTGAAAAAACATTATACTGATAACTAAATTTTGGTTTCAAAATCCTTACAGAACTTTTAATAAGTTCTTCTCTTTCCAAATCCGATAATTGTCCGAAGGCCAAATTGGGTAGTTCAACGCACAGTATAAATGAAATAAAGAGTATATATTTTCTCATCAGGGATTTTGTTTAGGATAAAGATAGAAAATAAATGGGTTTAACTAAGTGTTATATTCTTCAAAATTCAAATTTTCAATCTATGGTATTCTGGAAAACTTACTTAAATTTGCAGGATTCTATTATTATGGTCAAAAAAGTTATAGTTATAGGTAGTGGTTTTGCAGGCATTGCATCCGCTGCAATGCTTGCCAAAAAAGGGTACGAGGTAACAGTACTTGAAAAAAACAACAGCCTCGGAGGTAGAGCCAGGCAACTGGTCAAAGAAGGTTACTACTTCGATATGGGCCCAAGTTGGTACTGGATGCCTGAAATCTTTGATGATTTCTTTAAACAATTTGACAAAAAAGCTACTGATTTCTATGAATTGGAAAGACTTGACCCTTCCTATCGAGTCTATTTTGGTCAGGAGGACATTGTAGATATTCCTGCTTCGCTGGATGGCGTATTTCAGCTATTTGAAAAAATAGAAACTGGCAGCAGCAAGGGACTAAAAAAATTCCTGGAAGAAGCCAAATATAAATACGAGGTTGGTATGGGTGAATTTGTAAACAAACCAAGCCTTTCAATTTTTGAATTTGTAGATATGAGAATTCTCAAATCACTTTTCAAAATGCAACTGCTTACTTCAATCACCAACCACATCAAACAATTTACATCTAACAAGAAATTACTTTCGCTTTTAGAATTTCCAGTTTTGTTCCTCGGCGCCAAACCACAGGATACTCCTGCCCTCTACAGCATGATGAATTATTCTGATATTGTATTGGGAACCTGGTATCCAAAAGGAGGGATGTACTCTGTAGTAAAGGCTATGGTAAAAGTAGCTGAAGAACAGGGTGTGAAATTTCTGGTAAACGAGAATGTAGAAAAAATAAATGTAAAGAACGGTAATGCAGTCTCTGTAACTTCCAATGGAAAAGAAATCCTTGCCGACATTGTTGTAGGCGCTGCAGATTATGCGCACGTAGAGCAACAACTTCTTGACAAAGAATACAGACGTTACAGTCCAAAGTACTGGGATACACGTAAACTTGCGCCCTCTTGCCTTCTTTATTATTTGGGCTTGGATAAAAAAATGGAAAACATTCTTCATCATACCTTATTCTTCGATTCAGATTTTGACAAGCACGCTTCGGAGATTTATGATACACCAATGTGGCCTACTGATCCATTGCTTTATACCTCATGTCCCTCTCAAAATGACCCATCCTTAGCCCCTCCGGGCAAAGATATTATGTTCGTCCTTATTCCTGTGGCAGTTGATCTTGTGGATACAAAAGAAATAAGGGAAAGATATTTGGATATGGCACTAGATAGAATAGAAAAAAGATTAGGCCAATCTATCCGTGCTCATATTGTAGTAAAAGAAAGTTACGCTTATACTGATTTCATAAAAGATTATAATTCGCTTAAAGGAAATGCTTATGGATTGGCAAATACGTTATTTCAAACTGCATTTCTGAAACCTTCGATGAAAAGTAAGAAAGTGAAAAATCTTTATTATACCGGCCAGCTAACAGTTCCAGGCCCTGGTGTACCGCCTTGCCTTATTTCAGGACAAGTAGTAGCAAACCTTATTGAAAAAGAAACTAAATAAAATTTAATCGTTAAAATGAAACAACTATTCGACGACGTTACTTTTAAATGTAGTAAACTGATCACGAATTGCTATAGCACTTCTTTTTCATTGGGAACCTATTTCCTTGGCAAAGAATTCAGAATGCCTATCTATGCCATATATGGATTTGTAAGGTTTGCAGACGAAATTGTAGATTCCTTTCATGAGTATAACAAACTTGAGTTATTAGACCGTTTTACAAAAGAAACTTATCTGGCTCTTGATGATAAAATCAGCCTGAATCCTGTATTAAATAGTTTTCAAATGACTGTCAATAAATACAATATTGACCGCTCCCTTATTGATACCTTTCTGAAAAGTATGCGTATGGATCTGGACAAGAAAAATTATAGTCAGGAAGGTTATGAAGAATATATTCTTGGCTCCGCTGAAGTAGTAGGTTTGATGTGTCTGAAAATATTTGTTCGTGGAGATCAAAAGACCTACGATGAATTAAAACACGATGCCATGAAATTAGGCTCCGCTTTTCAAAAAATTAATTTCCTTCGCGATTTAAAAGCTGATTATCAAATAATGGGTAGAACTTATTTCCCGGGACTTGAACTAAATCAGTTTGACGAAAAAAGTAAGAAAGAAATTGAAAAAGATATCCAAAAAGATTTTGATGCCGGTCTACGGGGCCTGCGAAAGCTTTCTAAAGCTTCCAGATTTGGTGTTTATATAGCCTATACGTATTATCTTTCTTTATTCAGAAAAGTGAAAAGAACTCCAGCCGCTGTTATTTTGAACCAAAGAATAAGAATTACAGATACAAAAAAATATGTATTATTCGTCTGGTGTCTATTCAAACATAAATTCAATTTAATCTGAGATTGTCTTTATAAGCAAAGAGTAAGTTCAAATGAAAAATCTATTCACTCTTATTATTTTAATTCTATCTAACCTTGTACTTCACGGCCAAAGCATGACCTTAGAGGAAGCCCGATCCGTTTATTCTGAGTCAATGAAAGATAAGGTTATTTGTGAGACGGCTTATAACAAAATTTCTAAAGTACTGGATTCTGAAAATAATATATTAATTGGTTACAAAGCGGCAATTACCGTTGCCATGTCAAAACATTTAAAAACTACGAAAGAAAAAATAGCTTATTTCAATAGAGGTAAACTATTATTAGAAAATACCATTTCAAAAGACGACAAAAGCGTAGAATTGAAATTTATAAGATTCACTATACAATCCAATTGCCCACCTGCTTTGAAGTACAATAAAAATATAGCAACTGACAAGGCTTATATCATTGAAAATTTAACTAATGTAAAAAACACTTCTGTCCGAAAAAAAATTAAAGACTATTTACTCCAATCAAAGGATATAACAGTAGAAGAAAAACAAAAACTAAATGGAATTTAAGAGCGATTATATAGTCAAGCAATTAAAAAGTCCTGCCTTTTCGGTATTTGTTATTCTCCTTTTCCATGTAAGTGGATGGATAGGGATACAAACTTCTTCCAAAGATTGGTTCCTGTCTTTGACACCTCTAAATCTATTTATATCTTTTATTGTACTCGTCAGACATGAAAATTATAAAGACATTAGACTAATTATTTTTACTTTATCAATCATTCTTCTTGGTTTTCTGATAGAAGTAATAGGCGTAAATTCAGGCTTAGTATTCGGCGAATACAGATACGGCCCAATATTAGGCTTCAAATTTTTTAATACCCCATTGATGATCGGCTTCAATTGGTTTATAATGGTATTCTGCACTGGCATAATACTCCAGAAAACAAATTTAACTATTTTATTAAAATCGATTATTGGCGCTATTGTTATGACAGTTTGTGATTATATCATTGAACCAGTAGCTATTGCGTACAATTTCTGGAGATGGGCCGGAATTGCAATCCCAGTCCAAAATTATGCTGCCTGGTTCTTGTTTTCTTTACTGTTTTTATTAATTTTCTATTATTCCAAAATAGAAAAGACCAATAAAGTAGCCCCTTGGTTAATGACGATACAAATCATTTTCTTTCTTACATTAAATTTATTAATTTAGGGCATAAATAATAGGAACGATAATTATGCTGTACCTCCTTTATATCTTTACATTCCTTTTTGGATTTGTCTTAATGGAATTTGTCGCCTGGGGTGCACATAAGTACCTAATGCACGGGTCTTTTTGGTTTTTACACAAAGACCATCATGATGAAAGTCATAAACACATACAAAAAAATGACAGTTTTGCATTAGTCTTTGCAATACCAAGTTGGTTATGCATCATGCTTGGAGTTATCTATGGTTCCACAATAAGCATTCTATTTGGTTCTGGCATTGCAACTTTTGGGTTTTTTTATTTCATGGTACACGATATTTTCATACATCAAAGAATAAGATATTTTAGAAATTCTGACAATTGGTATTTAAGAGCGTTAAGAAAGGCACATAAAATTCATCATAAAAAAATTACCAAAGAAGAAGGGGAATGTTTCGGAATGTTATTGGTACCTCTAAAATATTTTAAAGAAGAATTGAAAAAAAATTAATCTCTTATGAGTATAATTATTGCTCCTTCCATTTTAGCTGCCGACTTCGCTAATCTTCAACGGGACATAGAAATGATCAATAACAGTGAGGCCGATTGGCTTCACATTGATATAATGGATGGAATGTTTGTACCGAATATTTCTTTTGGCATGCCTGTTATGGAAGCCATCCAACGCCATTCTAAAAAGCCATTGGATGTTCACTTGATGATAGAAAAACCGGAACGTTTTCTTAGCACTTTCAAAGACCTTGGTGCATTTCAAATTACGGTGCATGAAGAATGCTGCCCTCATCTCCACCGAACAATTCAACAAATCAAAGATCTCGGCTGCAAGGCTGGAGTAGCGCTCAACCCACATACCAATCTAAATACACTTGAATATATTATTGCTGATCTTGATCTTGTCTGCTTAATGTCTGTAAACCCAGGCTTCGGCGGACAAAAATTCATTCCACTTACCTACGAAAAAGTTAGCCGGCTTAAAGAATTAATCGTTACCCGTGGATCAGATTGTTTGATCCAGGTAGACGGTGGTGTAAATGAAGAAACAGGCCTAAAACTGGTCGACAGAGGTGCTGATGTATTGGTGGCAGGGAGTTTTGTATTCAACTCTTCAAATCCCCTTCAAACCATAAGTAGCCTGAAGAAAAAGCTTGCTGAGCTTGAACAATAACCTTATTGACAAGCCGTTACTATACCGTAATGTTTTTAAAAATCCTCCTTATACTCTTATTGTTTTTCAGTTTTGAAATGACAATGGCGCAGCAAGCCATCATAAAAGGGACCATTTCAGGTGAGGAAGGAGAAAAACTCCACAATGCAGAAATCACATGGGTGGAAGGAAATATTACCGTTCCTTCAAATGAGAAAGGTGATTTTTCCATTATTGTCAAACCAGGCAAAATTACCCTTCGGTTTCGTTATATTACCTATCAGGAACAATTGATCACTTTAGAAGTAAAAGTTGGCCAGAAACTAACCCATAATGTTAACCTTGTTGCAGAAATAAAAACCCTCGATACTTATACGGTAGAAGGAAAAACAAATAAAGACCCTTTCCGCAATGAAGTTAGTACTCTAACCATAGATCCCAAAATTCCAAAATACCTGCCCTCCGCTTTTGGTGATTTTAATAAAATCTTAGCTACAGTAGGGATGGGCGTAGTAAGCAATTCCGAACTCTCCTCTCAATATGTGGTAAGAGGTGGAAATTTTGACGAAAATCTTGTTTATGTAAATGACATGGAAGTCTACCGACCATTTTTAGTAAGATCAGGACAACAGGAAGGTTTAAGTTTTGTAAATCCGGATATGGTTGCCAATATTGAATTTTCTGCCGGCGGATGGCAACCTAAATACGGTGATAAACTTTCTTCCGTCCTTGCCATAAAATACAAAGAACCTAAAAAATTCAAGGGCTCCGCTACACTTGGTTTGCTGGGCTTTGCAGCTCACGTTGAAAACGCCACAAAGAATCGTCGTATTTCATACATTGTTGGTGCGAGAAATAAAAATTCACAATACCTTCTAAATACCTTACCTACAAAAGGAGAATACAAACCTCATTTCTATGATATTCAGTCACTCATTGTTTTTGATCTTACAAAAAGAAAAGACTCCACTGATTTTGAGAAACGGACCACTCTAACTGTATTAACAAACTATTCTATCAATCGATATAATATTCTTCCCTCCAAAAGCCAGACTACATTCGGAACAATTGCAGAAGCCCTTAGACTGGACGTCGTCTTCAGCGGAAAGGAAACAATGCAGTACAATACTATTCAAAATGGATTAAAATTTTCTCATCAGGTTAATAATCGTTTAAGACTTGATTTTCTTACCTCAGCCATGCACTCCGCTGAACGGGAATTTTTTGACATAGAAACAATCTATAAACTTTGTGAGATCGAAACTTCTCAAAGCTCACAGGATTTTAACAAATGTATCCTTGCTAAAGGGTCAGGTTCAAACTTCCGCCATGCCAGAAACGAATTACAAGCAACCGTGCTTACCCTTTCCCACAAGGGACAATACGATTGGAACAGCAAAAACCAATTTCTTTGGGGAGTTACCGAAGGTAATGAAAATATAAAAGATAAATTCTCTGAATACTCTTTTAACGACTCTTCTCAATACGTAACAATAACAGATAAATTAAACAGCAGTATTAATCTTAATTCCTATCGTACACAAGGATACATACAACATACCTGGAAACCCGATTCCAACCATATTGTAACCTACGGAGTAAGGATGAGCTACTGGACAGTAAATAAACAATTCTTAATAAGTCCAAGAATTCAATACGCATATAAGCCTCATTGGAAAAGAGATTTTGTATTAAAAGCTTCTACCGGAGTGTACCAGCAACCTGCCTTCTACCGTGAAATGCGCAGCTATAGTGGTACGATCAACAAAGATATAAAGGCTCAAACTTCTTATCATTTTATCGTTGGATCAGATTATAACTTTAAAGCCTGGAATAGAAAATTCAAATTTATTTCTGAAGTGTATTATAAATACCTGACTAATGTTATTCCGTACGATATGGATAATGTAAGACTTCGTTACTATGCAGTAAACAGTGCCGTAGCTTATGCTACCGGGTTAGACTTACGTGTAAGTGGTGAATTTTTAAAAGGAGAACAATCATGGTTCAGTTTAAGCTTTTTAAATACTAAAGAAGATGTAAAAGGCGACGGAAGAGGTTTCATTCGTCGCCCCACCGATCAAAGAATTACAGCAGGAATCTTTTTCCAGGACCATATCCCAAATAATCCTAGCCTTAAAATGTTCTTGAACTTTGTGTATGGTTCCGGATTACCTTTTGGTCCTCCAAAAACACCACAGTACCGCTCTTACTTTTCAGGTCCTCTATACAATAGAGTAGATATAGGCTTTTCAAAACTCATATCCTTTAAAGACAAGGAAAAACTTTCCAAAAACGGATTAGAATCCTTATGGATAAGCTTAGAAATTCTGAACCTTATTGGCACCGCTAATACTATTTCCTACACCTGGATAAAGGATTCCAACAACAATCAATATGCGGTACCCAACACGCTTTCCGCTCGTTTTGTAAACGTCAGAATGATCGCACGTTTTTAAATTTATTTTTTTTCTAATTCCAGTGAGGTAGAATTAATACAGTATCTCATTCCAGTTGGTTGAGGGCCGTCTTCAAACACGTGTCCTAAATGCGAACCACATTTACTACACGTTACTTCTGTTCGAATCATACCATAACTCTTATCTTTATGTTCGGCAACTTTACTGGTATCCATTGGGGCATAAAAACTTGGCCATCCAGTACCTGAATCAAATTTTGTATCAGAACTGAACAAAGGATTTCCACACACTACACATTTATAGGTTCCTTTTTCTTTACTGTCATAATATTTACCTGTAAAGGCTCTCTCCGTACCCTTTTCACGACATACATGAAATTGTTCAGGAGTAAGTTTCTTTTTTAATTCCTCTTCACTCAAATTTTGTTCGTCGTTCATTTTAGTAGAATCTTTTGTAATGGTTACTATTTTACTGTTATCACTTTGTTGCGCGCAAGCAGTAAGCAAGGTAGTGCTTAAACACATAATGTAAAGGAAAAGTTTGCTTATCGTTTTCATTGTTTATAGATTTTAGTTAACTCATTTAATAATACAAATGTAGGTGTCGATAATTCTACAATTTGTCAGATAGCTTACCTACTGGTATTTTTTTTAATAGAATATAAAAACTTCAAGTTTTGTATCTTCATCTATGTCATTTTACTTTATTATATACGATTACATACTTTCTGTTGGATTTCAAAATGGAATTAGATAATTCATGCATTTCAATACTTTTTTCCTTCAATTTCAGATATCATTTTAACCAGGCTTATTTGACTAATATCACATTTACTTTAAAATCAGATAATTATATTATTATATATCAAAAAAAGGCTGGAAAATATATTTTATCTTCAAATCTACTTCAGAATCTTTTCATTAATTGTACAAATCATAATTTAATACAAATAAGTATGAATACGGAAAATTCGCATTTCGATGAGCAAAAGGTGCTTTCGGAAATAAGACGTTATTTGCCAGCACAAGCTCCTTTAAAAGATTTTATCTTTCAAAACAACCTTGAAGCTTTTCAAAATTTAAACTTCTTCAAAGGCTTAAATGCCGCCTCAGAAATTTTTGGCTATAAAGGATTTCTTTTATTATCAGAATTCCGGGCACTTTGTAGTTCAGGAAAAATCAGAATTGATATTCTTGAAAAAGTTATCAGAGATAAAAAGGGACCATTGGTTGTAAAAGAATGGAAAGAAAAACTTCTTTCAAAAGAATATAACAAACCCTCACAACCAAGAATTGGCCAATTAAGATCAAATTGGAAAACAGAGTACAAAATTGATTTGGATTCTCTAATACATCCTACACTGTTCAGAATCCTTTGTAGTTACTTAGACCAAGGAATTTCTTTGTGGCATTTTCCCGTGGACGAACATGGGTTTCTTATCACAATAAAAGAAATGGAAAAACATAGTTTCGCTAGTTTTTTCAAAACAAAACGAGCCAGAAATTTATTAATCAATGACCATTACGAAATCAGTGATTTGCTGAAAATATTAGTTGGTGATGAAAGTTTATACAAACAATATTTATTTGACCAACAATTTGGTCATCAGGGAT
>JANYCO010000200.1 GCA_025360235.1 Cytophagales bacterium | reverse complement strand
CATCTGCAAACGTTATCCTTTAAAAAGTTTTTATTCATTTAAGAATGACCACAAGATTAAACAACTATACCATGAAAAAGAAAAATTTAATTTCTACTGCATTAGGTCTGCTATTATTCCTACCCATTGCACTATACGCTCAACCAGTACCTATAGGCGTACCCGTTAATGGGACAGGCACATTTGAATTCAATCCTTGTTTAACAGGCAACGGCCGTACCATGATCTTTGAATTTGGGCTTGACGAAACAGACAGACCTATTTTAAAGAAAACCGTACTGAAAAATGGTGTATGGAATGCCCCTGAGCAAATACCCGGAGCTACGAATGCCATCACAACAATTACAAATGGCAGTTTCTTTTTAAACAGCAACGGCAACACTTTAGTCTTTAACTCCAACATCCATGGAGGTGTAGGAGGCCAGGATATTTGGATAATGGAAAAAACAGCAACAGGTGGTTGGACTGCACCCGTAAATCCGGGAAACCCGATCAACTCTCCGATACCGGAAGTCGATGCTTCTATTTCTCCTGATGGAAAATATTTATATTTTACAAGACTCTCCACTACCAAAACACCTGGCGGAAATTTATGCGGTAAAATATATGTAGCAGAAAATATAGGCAAAGACAGATGGAAACCACCTGTTGCGCTTCCTTCACCTATCAATCAAACCTGCGAATGTAGTGGAAGAATGCTTTCCGACAATAAAACATTTCTATTTGCCTCTATGCGTGCTGGTGGATTGGGTGGTTATGATATTTACAAAACAACATTAAAAAATGACGGCTCCTGGGAAACACCAGTCCCTTATACTTTTATGAATACTCCAAAAGACGACAAATACGTTTCTGTACCTGCGGCTGGTGACATGGCCTATTATACAGGTCTTGACAAAGTAGGAGGCTTAGATATTGCTAGATATAAAATACCAGAACAATTACGCCATGAAAAATTAACATTAGTACAGGGAAATGTAAAAAGTAGTGCTACCAACTTACCCGTTTTCCCAAAAGTAATAGTGACGAATACGGCTACCAACAAAGCAATTACCTATATGGGAGGAGCCGATGGAAGTTTTACAGCTTTCGTTCCACAAGATGGTATTTATGACGTAGCCATCATGGCCTACGATGGTGGCTATTCTTTCAAATCAATGTTATTCACAACTCCTGCAACACCAAAATTTGAGGAGAAATCCTTTGATGTAAAACTTTCGCCGAATAAACCTAATCTTGTTTACCCTCTGACAAATATCGCTTTCAAAAACAACAGCGACACTTTAGAAAATTATTCTGCTGTGGAGATTATGAGATTATTTATTATGCTGAAAGCAAATCCAACTATGAAGATCGAAATAGGAACACATACAAGTACCATCGAAATGGATTCTGTGTTCCGTTCTGGCCTGACAGCACAAATTGTGGACACTTTAAAAACAACGGATACATCAGGGGTCGAAACGATTACACTAAAAACTACCTACCACAGTAACAATACACCAGCTCAGGCTAAAAAGATAGCTAATGCCTTAATTCAAAAAGGAATTACTGCGGACAGAGTTATTCCAAAAGGATATGGGGATAAACAACCATTGAATCCGCCGCCTGGGGATGCTATTTTAAACAGAAGGGTGGAATTGAAAATTATACAGTAGATATTTTGTAGAGACGCATCATAATGCGTCTCTACATTTTTTTCTTATAGCCTTTATATTTTTTAGAAAAAAGGTTATATTTCTGATTGAAGTATTATATGCATTAATCAAAAGTTGAAGTCGCTTACTACAACAATATGAAAAAACAAAAATCCATTTGTGCTGTTCTGGGTTTATTACTACTTATTCCTGTTGCATTATTTTCCCAACCCACTTCTATTGGTCCTCCAATCACTACACCTGGATTGTATGAATTTAATCCATGCCTTACTAGCAATGGGCGAACTATAATATACGAATCCAGTTTTGACGCCAATGACCGTCCTATATTAGAAATAAGCAATCAAAAAACAGGAACCTGGTCAAAGCCGGATGAAGTAACCGGAGCATTTCACACAATAGTTTCTCATTCCAGTAATGGAGGGTATTTTCTAAACAGCAATGGCAATATTTTACTTTTTCATTCTAAACTTCCTAAAAGTTTTGGACATTCTGATATCTGGATAATGGAAAAAAATGCACTTGGAGCATGGACAAAAGCTCAGAATATTGGTACACCCATCAACTCAACTCAACCGGAAATAGACCCTTCTATTTCTCCCGATGGAAAGTATTTATTTTTTACCCGAATTTCTTCTAAAGAAAAAACGCCTAGTGGTTATCCTTGCGGTAAAATCTTCGTTTCAGAAAACAATGGAAAAGCATGGACAACTCCTATCCAAATGCCGGCTCCTATTAATATGGGATGTGAATGTGCAGGACGTATGCTAGATGATAATAAAACGTTCTTATTTGCTTCTATGAGAAATGGAGGAGTTGGTGGTTATGATATTTATAAAACAATTAAACAAACGGATACCACATGGACAGAACCCGTTCCTTATAGTTTTATCAACACAGCCAAAGATGATAAGTATGTATCCGTTCCTGCACAAGGAAATATGATTTACTTTACAGGAACTGACAAGGCGGGAAATCCTGAAATTCAAAAAACAAAAATTTCTGAAGAGTTGCAACCAGGCAAAGTCACTCTTATTCAAGGAACAGCTAAAAATGCTTCGAACAATCTAATAATGATCCCCAAAATAATAGTCACCAACACAAACACAAACAAATCGAATTACTATCTCGGTGCTAAAGATGGGAGCTACACTGTTGCTATTCCACAAGACAGCAATATATATGACATGGCAATTATGTCACAGGAAGATGCTTTCTCCTATAATTCTATGCTTTTCTTTCCTGCTAAAAATCCCAAGTTTGAAGAGAAGACGATTAACGCAAAATTCTCACCATACAAACCAAACCATATCTCACCTTTACCTAATATTGAATTTTTAAATAACAGCGATACGCTACAGCCTTATTCTATGATGGAAATAGCCAGACTATATACCATGCTGCACTCCAATATTACAATGAGAATTGAAATCGGAGTGCATACGAATGAAATAAAACAAGACAGCGTTTTTCGTTCTGGCCTGACCGTAAAAATTGTCGATACATTAAAAACAGTATACCACAGTGACAATACCGCAAATCAAGCCAAAGCAATTGTTGACTGCCTTATTAAAAAAGGAATTCCGGCAGAACGAATTATTCCAAAAGGTTACGGAAACAAACAACCTCTAAATCCTCCGCCCACCGATGCATTATTAAACAAACGGGTTGAGATTAAAATCGTACATCAGTAGAGACACATTATAGAGACGTATGGTAGAGACACATTATAATGCG
>JANYCO010000193.1 GCA_025360235.1 Cytophagales bacterium | reverse complement strand
CATGAAAGTAGACATGGTGGTGATGCGCCATTCAAGTGTTGGAGCCCCTCATTTTCTTGCAAAAAATATCAAAGCAAATATCATCAATGCCGGAGATGGCACCCACGAACATCCTACCCAAGCGCTGCTTGATGCTTTTTCCATAAAAGAAAAATTTGGAGATGTAGCCGGCAAAAAAGTCTGCATCTTTGGCGATATTCTTCACTCTCGTGTAGCGCTCTCTAATATCTTTTGCCTACAAAAATTAGGAGCAGAAGTAATGGTGTGCGGACCAAGCACTTTATTGCCAAAGTATATCAGGGAACTTGGAGTAAAAGTAGAATTGGATCTTCGCAAAGCACTTGAGTGGTGTGATGTGGCCAACGTACTCCGCATTCAACTGGAAAGACAAACGATAAAATATTTCCCTTCCTTAAGAGAATATTCTTTGTACTACGGTATAAACAAACAAATTCTCGACGCTCTGAATAAAGAGATCATGATCATGCACCCAGGCCCTATCAACCGTGGCGTTGAGCTCACCAGCGACGTAGCAGACTCCAAACATTCTGTTATTTTAAATCAGGTAGAGAATGGCGTGGCGGTGAGAATGGCGGTGCTTTATCTGCTTGCAGGAGGGCAAAATTAATTAAGAATTAAGAATTAAGAATTAAGAATTAAGAATTAAGAATTTTTTAGTCATTTTTTTATGAAGAGCAATAACATTTTACAACAAAAAAGCTTTGCTTTTGCCATTCGAATTGTGAAAGCTTATAAATACTTGAAAACCGAAAAGCGGGAATTTGAGTTATCAAAACAACTTCTAAGAAGTGGGACTTCTGCTGGAGCGAATATTGACTATTTAAGTCTAGAATCTGCGGATAGTTTATTAACTGACGCCGAAGAATTATGTAGAATTACAGCAAAAATTTTGATCTCCAGCAAAAAACTTAATTCTTAATTGATTTTAATGGTGAGAAGATTTCAACGGCACATCCAGCAACTGATGTACGTGCTTCTTAATTGAATAACAAATATCGTCGAGGGGGATATCGTATTTGTCGAGGCCGAAAGGTTCTTCCATTTCTTCTGTTACTACCAATGAACCTTCATAGGCACCGTAGATAACCATCATGATAAAAATCATAACGAAATTATGTTCGTGTACAAAACCGAAAGGGAGACAGATTGTAAACAAAACAAGGAAAGTTCTTAAATGGAATGTATAGGAAGAAGGCGAAGGCACTCTTCTGATACCTTTACATTGTTCGTCAATTTCTACCAAATCATTCATGTATCGGTTAAGTACTAAAAATTGATACTGTTTTATTCTACCAGAGGTACACATTTCATTAATTTTATCTGCAATAAGCGAAACAATGTAATTAGGCTTATCAGAAGCCGCTTTCAGTGACTCCTTGAAGCCCGGCTCCACCTCATAAATTTCAGCCAGGTAATCAGATCTTCTTAAATTAGCTTTCAAACAATAAGCATGATTAGTGATCATTTTGGCAAACCATTTTCTGGTCACGTGATCGTCTTTGTCCAGAATTGCATTTAATTGCTGCGACAGATTTTTTCCTCTTGTTCCCAGATAACTCCAGTACTTCCTTCCATCGTACCAGCGATAGTAAGACGTTCCAATTTTATAGTAAAATAAAGTAACAAGGATATAACCCAGGAGATAGAAAATATACTGAGGTATTCGGAAATTTATGTCAATGTAATTATCCTCTAAATATTCAAGTGCGAAAAAATACATACCGGCCAGTATAGTCCTGATTGCTGTTTTTCTCAGGGATGCCAGAGAAAAAACATCAAACACTACCATGTACATTAACTTAAGCCTTTCGGTCATGGGTTGTATTTTAGGGATTTAACACCACAAATATAAAAAACTTTTGAAGGATAAAAAGCATTATTAATGCCTTACTTAAATCTTTTTAACTCAGTGGATTGAAAGGTCCATTCTGGAGTTTCCAGCACACCTTCAAAATCGAGTGGGTACCAGGGAGAATTATCTGCTCCTGTATTTTTAAGGATATGGATGTCCTGAGCCGGCATATAGCTTTGGGCAATCATGAAGAGCTTCTTACCTGCTTTATCTTCTGCCATGTCTAATACAATAACTGCATGCCCCGGAAATCCCCCATGAATAAATACATCACCAGGCTGCATCTGTTTCAATTCTATTGACTGCAATTCTTTAGAAAGCGAACTCGTTCCCGCATACATGAATACCTGCCGCAAGTAAGCTTTGAAACTCTTGTAAGACACGTCTTTTTGTGCTGACTTTACCCAGCTTACTTTATTATTTTTTACAACTGCACGATAACCCTCTACCCATTTAGAATATTGGGCTACATCTCCACTAGTAAATTTGAAATGGATCTTATCGTTTTCCTTTTTTGAAAAATGATATTCTGCTTTCAGCCGTATTACCGCATCTGCACATTGTTGAAGGTCTTCTTTACCTGCATCTATATTCAACACTGCAAATTGTGCCGACTGATTGTATTTTAATTCGCCATTGTAAAGTTTCACGGCTGGAGTTCCCGGCAGTAACGGAAGGTGTCTTAACCAATCCGCAAATGAACTTTTAACAACAGTTATTCGCTTATATCCATCCGGAACAGGAATCCTGTTGACCAGCATATTTGCCTCTTCATAAGAAGGAAGCCAACTATAACGATTGTGGGAAGAACTGTCTCGCTGAGAAACTTTTTTTGACGCATTATTAATAGTAAACTTCTCCATATTCCCTTTGGTTTCACAACCGATGAAAGTTAGTGTAAATAGTAAGGAAGATAGAAATGTAAAGAGTAATTTCATTTACTGTAGTTATGAATAAGCTATCAGATGACCATTTTGCAAAAGAGTAGAGCCGCCTGACAGATGACATTGGTCATTGTAAATTTAAATAAAAAAGTCAATATTTCCACCAACACTAAACGCTTAATTTT
Organism: Cytophagales bacterium; assembly: GCA_025360235.1. Lineage (GTDB taxonomy): Bacteria > Bacteroidota > Bacteroidia > Cytophagales > Cytophagaceae > JANYCO01. Next base: position 2,054 of record JANYCO010000193.1, on the reverse strand, counting down.
ATTTGTCACCAAACATGTAATAATGTAATTATATCCAAAAAATGTGTTACCCTTTACAAATCTTAATTATTTAAATTTACCTCTACCTCGCAAAGCATTGAAACAGTTACTTATCTACTTTTGTCTTGCTTACTTGATTTTGAGTTGGCTTTTTAGCTTGCTTACCGGAAGCATTTTGTTAACTTGGTTGTACAATTCATCAAGAGCAAGTATTTTATTTTGCGCTGTTTTTCATTCTTCCATTGACATTGTCTTTACCACCGACATTGCAGATAAAAACACACCCAATTACATGGGATTTTTAATAACAATTTGGGAAATCTCGATAATACCCATTTTCAAACCAAAAAATACAGCACTCAATGACAGCGAACAAATTGCCTCAAAATAATTTTAACCTAAATGGCCTTAGTCGAGAGCAAGTGTTTGAGTCAAGAAAAATTAATGGCCAAAACAAATTAGAATATAAAAAGGAAAATGTATTTCTTGATGTTCTTAAAAGAATAATCAAAGAACCAATGGTAATTTTATTATTGGTAGCGTCTTGCATTTATTTTGTAAGTGGAAAAACGGGAGATGCTATTTTTCTCTCCTCGGCTATACTTTTAGTCTCTATTATTTCATTATACCAGGATTCAAGAAGCCGGAATGCTTTAGAGAAATTAAAAGACTTAACTCAGCCCAAATGCAAAGTAATCCGTGATGGCAAAATAACAGAAATAAAAAGCGAAGAATTGGTAATGGGCGATAGTCTAATGGTGGAAGAAGGCTCCTCTATTAACGCCGATGGTATTATCGTTCATTCCAATGACTTTTCAGTAGATGAATCTATCTTAACTGGAGAGTCTTTAGCCGTATACAAAGATTCTGAAAAAGAAGATCATTTAATTTTCAAGGGCACAACGGTTGCAAGCGGATTGGCCATTGCTACCATTACAGCTATTGGCAACCAAACCCGATTAGGAAAAATTGGAAAGAGTATCGAAAGCATAAAGGAAGAAAAGACTCCACTTGAATTACAGATAAATAATTTTGTAAAAAAAATGGTAATAATAGGAGCCTTTGTTTTTATCATTGTCTGGGCTATCAACTATGTCCATTCTTACGACATCCTCGATAGCTTATTAAAAGCGCTTACACTAGCAATGAGTATCTTGCCTGAAGAAATCCCATTTGCTTTTACCAGTTATATGGCATTAGGAGCGTGGAGATTGATGAAAATGGGAATAGTGGTAAAGCAGATGAAAACTGTTGAAACACTTGGTAGTTCCACAGTAATCTGCACCGACAAAACAGGAACGATTACCGAAAATAAAATGAGTCTGGCGAAATTTTTTATACAGTCAACCAATACCATTTCCATTCCTGAAGATCCATTCACCAATGAAGGAAAGGGACTTATCCGGTTGGCAATGTTTGCCAGTGAACCCATCCCCTTTGATCCGATGGAAGTAGCGTTGCATGCGACTTACTCAAAATCAATTTCAGAGGATGAAAGACCTTTATACAAAATGATCCACGAATACCCATTGGAAGGAAAACCTCCAATGATGACTCACGTCTTTGAAGATAGGTCAGGCAAACGTATCATCGCTGCTAAAGGGGCTCCAGAAGCGCTAATGAAAATATGTTCCTTAACTGCACAGGAAAAACAAAATATAGAAAATACAATTACTTCTTTGACTATAGATGGCTATCGGGTTTTAGGAGTGGCTGAGGCAAAATATACGGGTAATACTTTTCCTCAAAATCAAACTGAATTCCCCTTTAACTTTAAAGGCATCGTTGCTTTTTACGACCCTCCAAAGAAAAATATTCAATCGGTATTAGAGGGGTTTTACAAAGCAGGAATAACGGTAAAAATTGTGACGGGTGACTATGCCGCTACTACTAGTTCTATTGCAAAGCAAGTGGGATTCAAAGGGTATGAAACAACTATAACAGGTGATGAATTAATGAAATTGTCTGATGAAGAGTTCAAATGTTTTCAGAAGCGTTGAACTTTCATGATCGAAATAGTTGACATTATAGGTCCAATGGTGTATAAAGTACTT
>JANYCO010000181.1 GCA_025360235.1 Cytophagales bacterium | reverse complement strand
CTCCCTGGTTCAACTTGCCTTCAATAATAATCAACCCCGGCTCGTTAGATCCGGAAAGATGGCTATTCAAAGACGAAAATAATTTCTTTCCATTCACCAATTTATCGTACAACCTTGAAGATTTCCCTCTACCCAACAGATCACTCATCAAATCACAAACCGGGTAATCTTTTGAGAGTTTATCAGGCATGTGATAAGCAATGTACAACGCGTCCAGCGGCACATTGGCGGTCAGCTCCATCCTGCGAAGTTCTTTTTGTTCGGGTTCTTGTATAAGATTTCTTTTATAGGCCGTTCCTGAAGGAATAGGACCAAACCATTTCTCTGAAAGTTTTTTTATTTCCTCTGTTTCTACATTCCCTCCCACTACCATGACAGCATTATTGGGAAGGTAATATTTATAAAAGAAAGCGCGCACATCATCCATCGTAGCATCTTCTATGTGAGAAATTTCTTTACCAATAGTAGCCCAACGATAAGAATGTTTCTGATAAACCAGTGGTCTCAACTTCAGCCATACATCACCATAAGGCTGGTTCAGATAGCGTTGTTTAAATTCTTCGATCACTACATTGCGCTGCACTTCCAATACTTTTGGATCAAATGAAAGTGACAACATACGATCGGACTCCAGCCAAAAAGCTGTTTCCAGATTGACGGATGGAAGGGTAATATAATAATTAGTAAGATCCGGGGAAGTGAAGGCATTGTTCTCCCCTCCTACCTTCTGCAACGGTTCGTCATAGGAAGCAATGTTCTTCGACCCACCAAACATTAGATGCTCAAATAAATGTGCGAAGCCGGTTTTACTTTCATCTTCGTCTCTCGAACCTACATTGTATAAAATATTCACTACTGCTGTGGGAGTTGTTTTATCCTGATGCACATAGACTTTTAGTCCATTAGCCAGTGTGAAGAAATCGTATTTAATCATTCTTGAATGTTACTTTATTTCCAAAATTAAGTAATTTTAGGAATTAAGGCTACTATTTAATTTATATCTTAATACCTTTTGAAACAGTTTCTGTCTTATCTTAATGATTTCATTCGTAATGACTTCCGTTGGAAAACCTATCTGGCAGTTTGCTTATTCCTTACTGGAGCAATTACATTGAACTATTATTTCAATTTCGAAAACGAACTTATATGCGGGTTTAACAATAAACTGATTCGATTTTTTTTGTACTTACTATTATATAGTTCCGCTTATTACGGTACCTTATCCATATATTATTTCACTGAAAAAATAAATTATTTTTCTAATAAAGAAATAATGTTAAAATCCTTCGGAGCTATTCTTCTGCTTTCTTTCGATGGAGCATTGGTGGCTACAAGAGAATTTATTCAAACTTTCTCTGAACTTAATGCTGCAGATGCAAAGTATGTTGCAAAATTAATTAACCAATCTATACCAACATTATTCTACTTAGGAGGCATATACTTTCTCAAGACAAAATACGATAGCACTGCAAAAAACACTTACGGGCTAACGGCTCATCGATTCCACTGGAAACCTTATTTCACAATGCTTCTTATTGTAATTCCGTTAATTACATGGGCATCATTTCAAGGAAATTTTATCGACTATTACCCTTTCTTCAAATATTGGACATACCGTAGCGCTTTCGGTTTATCACAAAAAACAATGTTTGGTATTTATGAATTTTTCTACTTGTTTAATTTTGTAAACGTAGAATTGTTATTCAGAGGATTGTTGATAATTGGCATGATTAAATGTATGGGGCATAAAGCTGTTTTGCCGATGATTGTTACTTATGCCTTTTTACATTTTGGAAAACCTACGGCAGAAACTATCAGCTCAGCTCTTGGAGGGTACGTCCTTGGTGCTATTGCTTATCGAACAGAAAATATTTTTGGTGGATTGCTGATCCACATTGGCATTGCACTACTGACGGATATGCTAGCAATTTGGCAAGCACATCCATAATGAATAAAGCCGCTGAGCCTATGCTCAACGGCTTTAAGTAAGTAAACATTTGTTAATAAATTTTTAACGTACAATCATTAGCCTTTTTGTGATCACTTCGTTTTCTAATATTATTCGTACGTGATAAATGCCTATTGGCAAACTTGAAACAGGAATTTCTGAGCGAACTGCTGGTCCATTTATTTCCATTACTATTGCTCCTTGTCCATCCTTAATTTCAACAGCCTTAACAGATTCTGCAGATTCAATAAACAAGAAATCTGAACTAACAGGATTAGGGTATAATTTTGCTTTTTCAGAAGTGTTTATTTCTACATTTAGATTGCTCACATCCATTCTGGCACCACATACTCCAACTACTTTACAATAGCTAGCATAATAAGGTGCTTGTGAAAAATTAACTCCTACACAAATACTTCCTCCTGAATAGTAATTAGTCAATACGGCCGTTGCCTTAAATGGACTTCCTGCTATTGGTGTAACGGTTGCCTGAGAACCACTAAACCACCAAGAATAACCTGTCGCATTTATTTTATAAGAATCTGTTAATTCAAAAAGCAAGTTTGCATTTGTATTAGCGCATGAAGGCCCAAGAATTGGATCTGTATTAACCACAACTTTTTTAACTACGAAAACGACAGCGGAAGATACTTTTGTCCCTCCACAATTATCAGTAGCTATTGCAGTAACTGAATAAGTACCTGCTACCAATCCATTCCAATTAATTGAATAAGGGCTTGTAACATCAACGCCTAAAGATGCCGATCCATTAAAAAATTCAACTTTAGTTACAGAACCGTTATCAGAAGCATTGGCAGAAAGTACTACTGGAGTTCCTTCGTTAAAATTATCATTTGTCAATGGAGCAGTAACTGCAATTACAGGCAATACATTTCCTGAACAAGGGTCAACAACGATTGGAGGTTTCACAGAAATAGTAATTGAAGATTCATTGATTTTTCCAAGATTGTCAGTAGCAATTGCTTTTAAGGTATAATTCCCTGCAGCCAAATTAGAAATACCAACATCACTCACACCATAATTCCACTCATACAGAGCTGTTTTTTCCTGACGAACAAATACATTGTTAATATAAAGATCTACAGAGGCAATCGAACCGTCTGCATCAGCAGCATTAACAACCACCTGAATAGCAGCAGGTGCGGTGAAAGACAAAGAAACGGAAGGTATTGAAAAGCTAACCGAAGGAGCTTGATTTACAGAGGAAACACAATTAGTGCTTAAATATTTAGTTATGATCTTAATTTGTGGTGCATCCACTCCATTAATAGGTTTTATGCCAATGTCATAACTATCCGGCCAAGCTGAACCACCAGCCCAATAAGTACCATTCACGCAATTAGTCGATAAATAATTCAAATAATTATCAAGAATTAAATTCCAGGCAGGATCGTTGTACCTCTGAATACCATATTCTCCTACAAAGCCGCGCAAATTATTACTCTTAAGCCAATCTACGAAAGGTTTAACTCTGATTATACCTCTGTTTGGATCTGTTTTCAAAGATTCTGACGCAGCATAAGAGCCACTACTTCCATCTTTGTCAAAATAACAATGGGCCTCGAATATTAAATTATTAGATGGATCAACAAGATTTTTTAAATTTCCGCTTGCTGTAGGCCAATCAAATGCGGAGCTCCAGCGATCACCTGCCACAACAATTGTAGTTTTTGAATCTTGCAACCTTATCGTTTTGATCAACTCTTGCGCAATGGAAAACCATGTAAGTGGCGAAGTCTGCATATCATGAGGCTCATTCATTAATCCATAACCCCAAACATTTGTACTAGCTTTCAGCTCCGTTGTCAAGCGCGCCCAAACATCTTTCACCTGATTTATATCAAGTTCTTTTGAACCAATAAGCACCAAGGAATCTTTACCCGCTATATTCATTTTTCTTCTGCAATAATTATGAAGATCGACCAGCACAGAAATATTTTTAGTTTTTGCATAACTGATGAAATTTTTCAATTTGCTCAATTCAGTTGGGTCAAGGTTTCCTAAAAGTATTGGTTGAATTCTTTCCCAGGAAATTGGCAACCTAACTAATTTTATCCCTTTTGAAGCAACGTAGTCTAAGTCTCCTGTGGTTGGATAAGAGCCCCATTCGGCACCAGCCAAGGCTATTCCAAAAGGTTGACTTCCAGAAAGGGGAGGAATTGTAACCACAGGGTTAACTACTGTTATATTAGCAGAAGCAACCTTACTTCCCTCTGTTGATTTTACTGTGATTGTAGCAGATCCGGCTCCAATTGCAGTTACTAATCCTGTAGCACCAACCGT
>JANYCO010000177.1 GCA_025360235.1 Cytophagales bacterium | reverse complement strand
GTTAAACTCAAATATATCAGCAGAGGTATACGACTTTTCGATTTCCTTCCTCAACATTGTTTTTGCACGATTAAGGCGAACCTTTACATTAGCTTCCGAAATATTTAATATCTCCGATGTTTCATTCACGTTCAATCCATTTACTTCTCTTAAGGAAAAAACCATTCGGTATTCCATTGGCAGCTGTGACAATGCCTCTTCTATAAGACTACTTAGTTCTTTATTCACGACGATTTTGTTTGTATCAGTATAGTGTTGGTTGCCAAACAATGGAATTGATTTATCATTTATTTCATTTGCGACTTCATTTTTAAAACCGGACTTTTGTTTTACCTTATAACAATTATTAAGCATTATTCTTATGATCCAGGTTTTAAAAGAAGAGCGGCCTTCAAACTTTGACAGATTGGAATAGCTGGTAATAAATGTTTCCTGCATCAGGTCCTGTGTGTCTTCGTGGTTGTAATTATAAGACCTGCCGATTTTATACAAAAAGGGATTATTACGTCGGATCAAGATTTCAAACAATGCTTTTTCCCCCTTAAGTATTTTATTAATAACTTCAATATCAGAATATTGCTCAATATTTTTCATAATTATTATTTACACTCAATCATTTATACTCATTAGAGTAGGCAAATGACCTAAAGGTTACAAAAAATAAAAAACTTAATTATCAATTACTAATTACACGACCACAAACTCCTCTATATTTTTACAAATCCCTTCGATCAAACGTTTTCTTGACTCCACTCCTGCCCAGGCAATATGAGGAGTAGTAATCAAACGATCACGATTACGAATTAGCAATAAGGGATTATTTTCGGACAACGGTTCTTTTTCAAAAACATCTAACGCTGCTGCAGCAATAATATCTTCGTCCAGCGCTTTAGCCAGATCTCGCTCATTTACAATTCCTCCTCTTCCTGTATTGACAAGTATCGAGGTAGATTTCATCTTTTGCATTTCTTTGTACCCTATAAGATCTTTCGTATCACCGTTTAAGGGGGCATGAATGGAAACAACATCTGAAGTACTCAACAATTCTTCTAACGAAACCTTTCTGAAATTTTTATTCTCATTCTTGCCTGAGGTAGAATAAAACACAACTTCTGCACCAAATGCTTTCGCAATTCTGGCAACTTTTTCTCCTATAGTACCAAATCCAATAATACCAAATTTCATTGAAGCCAGTTCGTGGATAGGCCAACCAAGATGTGTAAAGATGGGAGAACTGGAATACGACTTATCTTTTACATAAGGATCGTATAATGAAATATGATTTAGAATATAGAGCAGCAAAGCAAAAGTATGTTGTGCTACACCATCGGTAGAATATCCTTTTACATTTTTCACTTCAATACCTTTTTGCAAAGCATATTCTGTATCAATATTATTTGTTCCGGTAGCAGCCACACAAATCAGTTTTAAATTCAATGCCTGATCCATTATATTTTTATTTATTACAACTTTATTAGTAATAATAATATCTGCATCCCCTACTCTATCCGATACTTCGTCTGGTTTTGTATATTGATATACGACCAATTCCCCATACTTCTTAAGCAGCTCTAGCTCTTTTAATTCCCCAAGGGTTTTTGCGTCAAGTAAAACGATTTTCATAAATGAATTATAAATGTTGAATTATGAGTTATGAATTTTATTAAAACTAAAAATTCATAACTCATAATTAATAATTTTATAAAATGTACTGACTCAGGTCGCGGTTCTTCACCATGCCTGACAATTTTTCTTCTACCAGTTCTTTGGTTACAAGGATTTTTGCGTTAGGACCAATTTTATCAGGTACATCAAACATAAATTCATTTAGCAATAAACTCATCACTGTATGCAGTCTTCTTGCTCCTATATTTTCAACTTCTGAATTTACATCGAAAGCTATTTCTGCGATTTTTTCCAAAGCATCGTCGTTGAAACTCAACTCCACTTCTTCTGATGCCAGTAGGGCTTCGTATTGTTTTGTCAAAGCATTTTTCGGTGCTTTAAGAATTTTATAAAAATCCTCTTTTGTAAGACTGTTCAGTTCTACACGAATTGGAAAACGTCCTTGCAACTCAGGAATCAGGTCTGATGGTTTTGATACATGAAAGGCTCCGGCTGCTATAAAGAGAATATGATCTGTAT
>JANYCO010000164.1 GCA_025360235.1 Cytophagales bacterium | reverse complement strand
CTAATTCTGTTTTAGCTACCATCACCGTTAATCCTGTATCCGTAGGTGGAACGGTTACTTCTTCTGCCACCGTTTGTTCGGGCGCAAACTCGGGAACCTTAACACTGGCAGGTCACACAGGAACTATTACTGGATGGGAATCTTCACTCGATGCGTTTGCCACAGCAGGAACACCAATTGTAAATACTACTACTTCGCTCAATTACTTAAATATTGTTGCCACTACAAGCTACAGAGCTATCGTACAAAGCGGAGTATGTCCTGCATCTAATTCTGTTTTAGCTACCATCACCGTTAATCCTGTATCCGTAGGTGGAACAGTTACTTCTTCTGCTACCGTCTGTTCTGGGGCAAACTCCGGAACCTTAACACTGGCAGGCCATACCGGAACGATCAATGGATGGGAATCTTCACTCGATGCGTTTGCTACTGCAGGAACTCCGATCGTAAATACAACTACATCGCTCAACTATACAAACATTTTTGTCACTACAAGTTACAGGGCGATTGTGCAAAGCGGAACATGTCCTGCATCTAATTCTGTTTTAGCTACCATCACCGTTAATCCTGTATCCGTAGGTGGAACAGTTACTTCTTCTGCCACCGTTTGTTCGGGCGCTAACTCCGGAACATTAACACTTGCGGGCTATACAGGAACAATCAACGGATGGGAATCTTCGCTCGATGCGTTTGCTACAGCAGGAACGCCAATCGTAAATACTACCACAACACTTAGCTATACGAATCTTGCGACTACAACCAGCTACCGGGCAATTTTACAAAACGGAACATGTCCAATTGCCAATTCGACGAAAGCAACCATTACGGTCAGTCCTCTTCCTGCGGGTGGAATATTAGCAAGCCCTGATACGGTTCTATCAGGAAATAATTCTGGAAAATTAAAACTAAGTGGTCAAACGGGGACTGTTTCCAGATGGGAATATTCTTATGATAATTTTGTAACAGCAGTAACTATTTCTAATACAAGTGCAGCTTTAAATTATCTGGATCTAACAAAAACTACCTACTATAGAGCTTTGATTTCAAGCAATCCATGTACTGCTGTATATTCAGATACATTAGAAATTGTAGTAGTCCCAGACACAACATCTCCTTCAGTAAAAGAGATTATTGTTGCCCCAGGTTTTTCTCCCAATAACGATGGCGTAAACGATGAATTTATTATTGTTAATTCTACTGGCGAACCCTTAAAACTTAATGTATTTAACCGATGGGGAAATCTTGTTTATGAAGACAACAATTATCAAAACACTTGGACAGGAAAAGCAAACGAAGGGTTACTAACAGGAAACCAAGTTCTTCCGGAAGGAACCTATTTTTATTTGATAGAAACAGGAAGTAAAAAATTGTCTGGGTATTTAACGTTAAAGTATTAAATTGGAATAAATGTTCAGAGTTTTTACAATCAGTCTCTTATTCCTATTTTCTCTTTGTGCCAACGCACAACAAGAACCAATGAATTCCCAGTATATGTTCAATATGTTGTCTATAAATCCAGCCTATGCAGGAAGCAGAAAAGTGATGAGTACTTCTTGCATGTATCGCCAGCAATGGCTTGGCCTTAACGGAGCTCCTAGAACAATTTATGCCAGTATGGACATGCCAATTAAAAAAGAAAAACTTGGCGTGGGAATGACGGTGACAAATGACAAAATTGGAATAATGAGTCAGCTAAACGCAAATCTCATCGGATCCTATCGTATTCAGGTATCTACAAGAGCAACGCTTGCCTTTGGACTTCAAGCGGGCATAAATCAATTTAATGCTGACTATGCAAGCATTGATTTTAGTAAGACTAGTTCTTCCTTACTTCCTGATCAGGCTTTCTCTTCTTCTGTAAATAAAATCGCTCCCAATTTTGGAACCGGTGTATATTATAATTCTGATAAATTCTATGTTGGAATTTCAGCACCCAAACTAATACAAAATAATTTCGGTGCTGCTTATTCCTCAACAAAGGATAAAAGTAGTTTTAGAAACACTCAGAGCAGACATTACTTTTTTATAATGGGATATGTTTTCAAAATAAATGAACTCTATACATTCAAACCATCCATTCTGGTAAAAGAAGTTCCGGGAGCACCTCTGGAGATTGATTTTAATTCTAATTTCTGGATACAGGACATTGTAGGAATAGGATTATCATATCGTTCGAAAGATGCCCTGGTAGGTATTCTAGAGTTTCAAGTCAATCCACAATTTCGATTTGGTTACTCCTATGACTATCCTTTAACAACCCTAATAAAGGCGACTTCGGGAAGCCATGAAATCTTAGTGCGGTATGAATTTGGGTATGGTAAATCAAATATTAAATCACTTAGGTATTTCTAATATATAAGATGAGGATTAGGTTGCTTGTGTTTATTTTATTTCAGCTAATCGCTATATATACAGCGCAAGGACAGGTGCACTATATAAAAAAAACGGCCGACAATCTTTATCAGCAACAAAATTACAAAGAGGCTATTTATTATTACGAGAAACTCCTTTTAAATAACGCATCGGACACTTCTGTCTTGCAAAAATTATCGGATTGTTATTTAAAAACAAAACAAACAGGGAAAGCGGAAACAGCGCTGAATCTTATGGTTGGTTATGGTTGTAAGAATGAATCGATCCTTTATCAGTATGCTTATGTACTGGCAGGAAATGGAAAATACGACCAGGCTAAAAAATATTTCCAAAGAGTAATTGACCTGAATCCAAAAAACAACAGGGCTTATAGATTTCTGGAGGGTTACAACCGACTGGAAGATTTTTATAGCGACTCCGTTTATTCCAAAATAAATTATTTAACGATCAACACTGCCCAGCCGGAGTTCAGCCCTATTCTATATAAGGACAAGCTGGTCTTTGTTTCTTCACGAGAAACATCAATCGGAGTCAAGAGAGTTCATGAATATAACAACACTCCATTTCTTGATCTATTTATAGTAGACACTTCTAAAATAGAAAAAAAATTGCTTTCTGATTTTCCTATTGTTTATCCAATAGAAGATGAACGAATTGGTTTTACCGGAAATAAAATTCATGAAAGTCTGACACGTGAAACGGG
>JANYCO010000160.1 GCA_025360235.1 Cytophagales bacterium | reverse complement strand
AGCTCTTTCTGCATTTTAATGGTTTCGTATTGGAGTTGTTTATCACTAAGTCCGGTGCTAAGAATTTTTTGGTAATCGGCTATACCTTGTGCTTCTACTCGTTTACGGTCTGCCTCTTGTTTTTCTTTTTGCAAGACAAATTGCATTTTTTGGGATTCCTGTTCTGCGTTAATTTTGGATTCGATCGCAATTTTTACTGATTGAGGAAGTGTAATATTTCGAATCAAAACTTGTTCAAGTTGGAGTCCGCGAGCCTTGAAATCTTTACTGATATCATCGAATATTCTATTTTGAAATTCATCTCTTTTAGTTGAATAAAGAGCTACGGCATCGTAATAAACAGCGGCATCTCTTATACGGGTGCGGGTATAAGGTCTTACAATATTGCCTTTGTAGTCCAATCCCATTTCTTTTAAGATGTTGGGTGCTTTTGAAGGAATGATTTTATATAAAACAGTAATGTCTATAATAATTTCCAATCCATCAGCAGAAAGCGTATTTATAGCATCATTACCTTGTTGTTCGCCTTCATCATGAATAGAGGACATGGTATAGTTTTGAGTTTTGGTGTCGAATTTTATTACGTCTGCCAGAGGGTTTATAAAATTTAAGCCTTCAGAAAGAGTACCCTGTTCTTCTACTTTACCAAATAATTTTTTTACACCAATTTCTCCAGGTTCTATTATTACAAAACATCCCCATGTGATACCAATGATGATGAGGAATGCTCCGGCTGCTTTCAGTGGCGTAGCCGATTTGGAGAGTCCTGCCTCACCTTTCGAAAAAGTGAAACCGACTACTATTAAAATAATTCCCAGTATGGTAAGTAACATTGTTATTTTGGTTTAGGTTTATTAAAATTTATATTTTAAAATCGAAGAAGATTTTCCTAACAGACCTTTTTTCCCTACTATAACAAAAGAGCCATCATCAAACCAGGTTGTATATTCTCTCACAAAAAGAATTTTATCATTATTCGGAAGTTTACCTTCAAAGACTTTTTTACCCGTACTTTTTTCAAAAGTTATAAGATTAATACTATTGATAAAGCTATCTAGATTTTCAGAAGAGGCATACATGATTTTGTATGGGCCTTTTCCTGTTTTGTCCATTACGAAGGAAATTGTATTAAGTCCATCGCTGGCAGAGTATACTTGGTTTTTTGGAATGTATTGAACCCAATCCAACACTCCCGCTTTTCCAAAATTAAAAATAATAATTCCTTCAGCTTGTACATGCCCATTTATTTCTACTTTGTGGCTTGCATCAAAAACGCCTCTTTCAATATGAGGATACCCATCTGCGAAGAGCGTGCGTTTTTCAAGAACAATGGTTACATCTTCATTTTTCTCAACAATGAAATTGGTAATGTCGTAATTTTTCCAATCCTCATCACCTTTCATTAATTTGTTCGCTTTACGCATTGCCAATATATTAGAACCTGTTTTGCCATTGATGGCTTCAAACACTGAGGTTACAACAGCTTTAGCTTTAAAATCAAATTTAGTATACATCACCCCCATCATTGTACCATTGAGTTGTTCGGTGCATGCAACGTATACTTCATCATCTGTAAAAAATGAAATCTGAAAATCATCTTTCAAAAAATTGGAACCTGGAACTTCCATTACATCAAATTCTTTTGAAGTAAGATTGTATTTTATAACATTAAGCGTTCCGGAGTAGTTGGCATTTACTATAAATACTTTCCCGTCGTTGTTTACAAATATTCCATGATTTACATAATTATCGTCGATGGATACTTTTCCTTTTACAATCAGGTTACATGATTTATCATAAACACAAACAGAAGCAGTAAGATTTTTTTCACCATAGTTAAATACATAGGAAACAATTTTTTCACCATTTGGAGAGAAATTAATATTGTGTTTGTATTCAATTGGTGTAACAAAGTTGCTGTTTACATGTTCACAAATTACGTCTACAAAAGTTTCTTTTACTTTTCCTTTATGTGGATGATTGTCCCAATCACCAACGTTGTAGGATTCCAGTTCTTTCGTCCATGATTTTACACCAGTTGAGGCATCAAATCCATAAGCTTCAAGTTTTGTCTTCTTTTCTTTCTCGTTGTGCACCACAGAAAGAATTACGACTTCTTTGCCGTTAAAATATAATTCTTTATAGTCTTCATATCCCTCCACTTGTAGTGGGGTTTTCCAGAGACTATTCAGGTCCTGGCCATATCGCTCTAAAACGAAATCAGATTTACTGGAAATATTTCCCTTAGCTTTTGCAAGGGTTACGAAGTCGGTAGCAGATATTTTTACAATATCATTTCTACCATCAGGTTCGTTGAAAGGACTGCCAAGGCTAAAGTCTTTAGAAGTGATTAGGTTTTGTGAAAATATACTGGTTGACGCCAATATAAAAACAAAGAGAAAGAATGTTTTTTTCATTGTACAAATAGGTTGT
>JANYCO010000129.1 GCA_025360235.1 Cytophagales bacterium | reverse complement strand
GAATAACCCTGTCCAATTTTATTTCTTACTAATTGCACATTTTTCGATCATCTCCTCCACGCTCTCGTCTTTATTATTTAAATAAAGATTAACATGAAAATCATTCAGGTAATCTAAAGCAACAACCATTTCTTCCTTTTGCTTTTCCGATAGATTAGCAGATACTAGTGTCCCTACCTTTTTCATTTGTTCAAACGCTTTAAAAATAGTTTTCTCACCACTTGCAGTGAGTCTTAACAATTTTGAACGTTTATCTTCTTTGTTGTCATACTCTTTTACATAGCCTAATTTTATAAGTCTTCTCAGAATCTCCGTACCAGATGTTGGTTCAAAGAGGTTCACTATTATCACATCTGATTTTTTAGGAGCCTCCAGGTGCAAAATCGCGGCAAGAAAAGTAAACTCATCAAGATTCAGATTCAGGGAATGCAACGCTTTTTTTGCATACATCCTCCCAAACTTATTCAGCCGGCCTACAAGCATTGCAATCTGCACATTGCTGTTCTTGATTTGATGATGATGCTTTAATCCCTCTTCATAGGATTTCCATTTTTTAGAATGATCCTCTTTTTTAAACGCACTTGACGCAGCTTTACCCTTTTCGTTTTGTAAAGAAAGCCATTTACCGAAACCCTTAAATTCCGGATTTGGATACAATTTTTCGTACTCCCCCCATAGCTGAATCAGCTCAGTGATTTTATTGTAGGACATATTTTAGTTCTTGTTATACAAAAGTAACAATTTTATAAATTAATACAAAATTGTATCAATTTATTTTTTTTATTACAATATTGTACTAATTTTGATTTTGAAATAGTACCAATAACTATGAGTATTACTGAAAATAAAGTGGTCGCAAGAGTTGAAAATGCTTCTAAAAGCTACAAGAGTGGTGATGGGGAGATTACAGCGCTATACGAAACGAACTTTGAAATGAGGAGTGGCGAACTGGTCCTGATAATAGGACCTTCAGGCTCCGGAAAAACGACTCTGCTATCTTTACTGGGCTGTGTGATCTACCCAAGCACCGGAAAAGTGGTAGTCGAAGATGATAACACAACTGGAATGAATGAAGTTCAGCTAGCAAAAGTGAGATTAAATTCTATCGGTTTTGTTTTCCAGAATTTTAACCTGGTAGCCCCAATGAGTGCTTTGGAAAATGTGATGTTCCCTTTGAACTTACAAAAAATACCAGCCGGCGAAGCAAAGAGAAGGGCTATGCAGGCTTTAGAAGGTGTAGGTCTATCAGACCGAGCCAATTTTAAACCAAGACAGTTATCAGGTGGACAACAACAACGTGTGGCGATTGCTCGCGCACTGGTGACCAATCCTGCCTTGTTGCTTTGCGACGAACCTACTGCTTCCTTAGATTCTATTTCGCTTGTTACTGTAATGAAAGAATTGAAAAAACTTTCACAACAAGGGAAAGCTGTGGCTGTAGTAACGCACGATCCAAGACTAAAAGAATATGCCGACAGAACGATATACGTAGAAAATGGCAGAGTAACCAATCAATTATCTACTGACTTACATTAATCAAAATAAATATGAACACTATGTTAAAATTTATCCAACTAGTTTCCGGTGTACTGCTCCTATCTGCAATCCTAACAGGATGCGGCAAAAAAGAGGAGACACCAAAAACTGACTCCACCGTTTCTATTACTCCATCCAAACTGGAAATGATTGTTTCCATAGGAAGGATCGAACCTGAACTGAAAATTGTAAAATTGAGTTCGGAGGTAAGTGGCATCGTCAAGAAAATTTATTTTCAAGCCGGCGATTCTGTCAAAAAAGGAGATATCCTTATTGAATTGTCCAACGACCTGGAACGCGCTCAGCTTGCGGTAAACAGCAGTCAGGTACAAACAAAATATTCTGACATCTCTTCGGCGGAAGCCAACTTAGAAGGTGCCAGAATAAAAATGGAAAATTCAAAAACAAAGTACGAAAGATTGAAAAGCAGTTTTGACAAAGGTGCCGAAACAAAACAAAATCTGGATAATGCCAATACCGACTATTTAACTGCTCAAAAAGAAGTAGACCGCCTTTCATGTGTGGTGACAACTTATAAAAAACAACAGCAAGAGATCGTGCAACAATCGGCTTTAAATAATGTACAACTCCAAAGAAAATTTATTAAAGCTCCCTCTGATGGTGTTATCCTAATGATGGACATCACTGCCGGATCTGCAATACAAGCATTATCCAGCGTGGCCGACTTTGCTCCAAACTGCCCGGCATCTGTTGTATGCGAAGTAGACGAATTGTTTGCTGACAAAGTAGTACTAGGAGATAAAGCCTATGTGCGTTATGCAGGTCAAACAGAAAAACTAGCAGAAGGCGAAATAATTTTTGCAGCACCTTATTTAAAGAAAAAATCATTGTTTGCCGACGTGAGTAGTGATATGGAAGACAGAAGGGTAAGAGAAGTAAGAGTACGACTTACCAATGCCGGAAAATTACTTTATGGTTCAAGAGTAGAGTGCGTAATACTTAAAAAATAATTTTATGTTAAAAACAGCTTATCGCTTCATGGTGTACGACAAGCCCAAATTAATCGGGGCTTTGGTTGGAGTAGTGATCGCTACGTACCTTATCGGACAGCAAGTGGGTGTATTTACATTCCTCACCAACGCCATGAGATCCCTCGCCGATAATACCAAAACAGATATGTGGGTGGTGGATCCTTATACGACTAATGTAAACGCCCTTGGACAAATTGATGTGAGAATTGGACGAGAACTTGAATCCATAGAAGGTGTAAACAAAGCTTATCCAGTGGTGATCGCAGGTAGTTCGGCACGGTTTGCAAATGGAAAAACATTTGGAGTAACGGTTGTTGGTTCTCAGGCGCCTGAGTTCGTAGGTGGCCCATGGAACTTAAACGACGGCACCACAAAAGATCTATTTCCTGATGGTGCAGTAACCACAGAATATTTTGACAGAAAAAATATGGGCAATGTGGTAAAAGGGGATTTCTTTGAGATCTCTGGCAAAAGAGTGTACAATGCGGCCATCACTAAAGGTGTTCGTGGTTTTGGACCTGTCTTTGTTTTTACTACAATTGAAAGAGCACGGTATTTAACGAAAGTTTCCAATAATAAAGTGAGCGCTTTTTTATTAGATCTAAAACCAGGAGCGGATTCCATAAAAATACGAAATGAAATTAACAGTAGAATATTCGGCGTAAAAGCATGGATGCCTAAAGAATTTGCTCAGGCCACACAAACCACTATTCTTGGGTCAAGTGGTATTGCGATCTCTACCTATACACAAGTTTTCTTCGCTGTCATCATTGGCTTTGTGATTGTCGGATTATCCTTATACTCTAGCGCCATTGACCGTTTAAAAGATTATGCAACGATGAAAGCAATTGGAGCCAACAATGCCTATCTCCGAAAACTGATCATTACACAAACATTAATCATAGCGGCAGTGGGCTTCTGCATAGGTACTTTCTTTGTCGAAATGTTCCGCTTTGGAATAAGTAAGGCAGGTACAATATTTAATTTCGCACCTACAACACGACTGGCTTTCCTTACTGTCATTCTCGTCGTATCCATGACAGGTGCGTTATTTGCTATTCGCCGGATCACAAAAGCTGAACCAGCCTCTGTATTTAGAAATTAATTTTAGAAAATTATATGAAAAAAATAATATTCCTACTCACCCTTTCCCTGATTGTGCTAAGTACAATTCAGGCGCAGCAATTCAGTCTTAAACAAAGTGTAGAGTACGCTTTGCAAAATCAGGAAGCGTTGAAAAATTTAGACATTGACAGGCAACTGGCAGAGAAAAAAATAAGTGAAGCCTACACTACTTTGTTTCCACAAATAAAGGGAG
>JANYCO010000048.1 GCA_025360235.1 Cytophagales bacterium | reverse complement strand
TTTCTTTAAGCTCCTTCAACAAAGGAGCCAAGCCATTTTCCTTAAATTCTTTATTCAATGCACGGCGTATTTCAGGATCTACTTCAGGTATATCATCCATCCCTTCACAAAGTGCTTTTATATATAAGCCTGAACCTCCCGTTAAAACAACTACATTATATTTTTGAAAAAGATTATCCAATAGGCTAAGGGCTTCGACTTCATACATTCCGACTGAAAATTCTTGTTCTATATTTAAGTTATCTATAAAGTGGTGTTGCACCATAGCTAATTCTTCAACGGAAGGTTTTGCCGTACCAATATTCATCTCACGGTAAAACTGCCTTGAATCAGCTGATACTATTTCCGTTTTGAAATGTAAAGCAAGTTGTATAGCGAGATCAGTCTTTCCTACAGCAGTAGGACCAGCGATTATCAATAGATATTTGTTACTATTTTTTTCCAATTAACGTGCATTTATTAAATCAACTTCTCTTAAAGAAGGAATCAGTGTATCAACTGAAAGAGCGATATAAACAGATAAAAAAGGCATAGCAAGATAAAACATTCTTGCAAGTTCAACAGAAATTATAGCCTGAACAAATACACAAATCAAATAAGCATACATAAACTTATCCAACACTTTAAGTTGCATTTTAAATTGTATTCTATTCTTCACGAACAGATAAAAAGGAATAATAACCCATAATCCTGTAACGGAAAAAATTTCATATAGTCCATGAAAACTAAAGAGTCGGGACAATGCATCAAAGAAGTTATTGAAATGTCCAAAATCCTTTTCAATGCTATCGGCAATGGTAGTATTGGAATACTGATCAAAGTAAAAACGAAATGAAAAAACAAGAACACCAGACAATATAAACCAACCTATCTGTTTAAACTTATTTAAAGAAGCAAAAAAGAAAATTACAGGTGCTACAAAAATAAAGGCTTCCTTTGCCCAAGGTCCAATAAGAATACAGATAACAATTAAGGTATTATGCTTTTTCTTTAATCCTACCAAAACCAAAACTGAAACAAGGCAAAATAAACTATCGATGAGCGGTAATCCAGCCATATAAGGGGTCCATCGGCAAGTAAGCAATGCTAGCAACCCAACTATGGACGCTATTGTGCTGCTGCCATTTTCCCTACATAACAAAAATGTTGCAACACCAAACAAGGCCATTATACAATTATTAACGATCCAAAAACTCACAAATAAGGAGAAGTCTCCTGAAAAACTCCAGGGTTTTATTTTCTCAAAAATTTCACCGAAAAGAAAATCCATCGCCGCGGCAAGCATAGGAACAATAACTCTATACTTTTGAATAGGGTTCTGATCAAAATTCCCTGTCGCCATTTTCATATAGTTCAACGCATCTGGACTAACAGATTCTGTATAATTGCTCATCATAGTGAAAGAATCGCCCTGAATTACAGCTATAGAAAAAACAAAAACCAGAAGTGGCAATCTGTATTTTTTTATTACTAATAAGACATCATTAAAAGCCATAATACTGAGTTTGATTAAGTAAATCGTATTGTAATTTATAAAAAATAATCACAATACAATTAAACAAAAAAACTCAAAACAAAATATGAAAACAGTTTACTATTATCAACATAAATTGTAAATTGCAGGAGAACACTTAATTCTTGTGAATAACGCCACCATTTTCTCCCTTATTTTCAGAGCATTTTTATCAGCAATAAATTTTTCTATTCTAATAGCTACCGCTTCCTTTTTTGGACCAGCAATAAGAGGCGAAATCAGTCTTTTGGTTTCAAACCTTGCAATTATTCAGTTGTCAACCGATATCATTAATGGACCTTCTGTAATATTTATAAGCAAAAATAAATCGCTAAAAAGCTATTTAAAACTATCAATGATCTGGACAGTATCTTCCTCGCTTATTTTAATTTCCATACTAACACTCTTGAATTTTTCAGATCCAAATTACTTCATTATTCTTTTCGTAATGTCTGTTTTTCTATCTGTAAATACATTTCTATTACAAATTTTACTTTCTTATAAAAAAATATACCACTATTACCTGATTCAGGTTATTCAATTAACCATACAATTCATTTTTATCTTTGCGCTTATTTACTTTCATTCCGTCTCCTTCCTGTCATTCTGTTTATCCATGCTAATCCCGCTTGCTGGTGCATTATGCTTTACTATTTATTTTGCATTTTTATACAGTAAAAAAGAAGCACCTCAAAAAAATAATTTAAACTACAAAGAGATTATAAAAACCGGCTTTTCTGCTCAAACAAGTAATTTCTTTAACTTCATTTCAACCAGAATTGGATTCTATTTTATAGCAGCAAATAAAGAAGAACTTGGTGTCTTCTCGGTTGCGGTTACAATCTGTGAGTCTGTATGGATAATCACCTATGGCTTTGCCAGTATTTTGTATCCTGAAATTGCCGCTTCCAAAGATGAGACTAAAAATATCAAATCAACGCTAACCTATTTGGTCTATACTTTAATTCTTACTTTTCTGGCGTTACTGATTTTACTAATTATTCCCAACAAACTATTCATTGGAATATTAGGAGAAAAATACACAAATGTAGCAGTCTACTTCACTTATCTGGCTCCCGGGATTTTTATTTTTTCCGGAGGCAAACTTTTATGGAATTATTTT
>JANYCO010000731.1 GCA_025360235.1 Cytophagales bacterium | reverse complement strand
GACCATGTTTAGTTTTTACCGTGGAGAAAAGCACTATGAATTAGCAAACCATTTAGGGAATGTATTAACGGTGGTAAGCGATAAAAAAATCCCACAATGTTTATCCACAGTAACCACAAGTTATGTAGCCGATGTAATTACAGCCACCGATTATAGTCCGTTTGGAGCACCACTACCCGACAGGCAATATGATGTAGTAAATGAACAAAACAGAAACATACTGGCACAAAATAATTTTGATGCCAATACAGAAGGATGGAGCAATACAGCAAACTCCACGGTAACACAAAATGCAGGCAAACTAAAAGCCACCATTACCTCAGCCAATGCAGGAGCAAGCAAATATGTAAGCACATTACAAGGAGTAGATTATGTAGTTAAACTCACCATTGATGTAAACAATACACCCCCACCATTAATTCTGTATGTAAAAGATGCAAGTAGCCCAAGTACCATTGCCACCATGAATATAGATGGAAGTGGAACCTACCGCTTAAAGTTTAGAGCCACAGGAGGAAATACCACCGTTTATGTAACCAGTAGTACAACATCAAGCAGTATATTTTATATAGATGGAGTAACTATTGAAGAGGATAAATTATTTAAGGATGGATATAGGTTCGGCTTCAATGGTAAAGAGAAGGATGACGAGGTCGTAGGGGCAGGAAATATGTATGATTATGGGGATCGGATGTATAATCCAAGGTTAGGTAGATTTTTTGCTGTTGATCCATTAGCGAGTCAATACCCAGAACTATCTCCATACCAGTTTGCAGAAAATAATCCAATACAGAATTTAGATCTTGATGGTCGCGAAGCGTTGGATCATCGATTTAAATTTGAAGGTTCAACCGCTACTCCTAAAGTGCTTAATCCTAATGCTGTGACGGTACTAAATATGATCATTAATCACTTGGATGCGGCACATCTTACCATAACGAGTACAGGTAGAACTCCTGAACAGCAAGCCAGAATTATGTATGATAATTTGCAAAGCGGCAAATCTTCCACATACAAAACTCCAGGTAAACAGGTAATTCAAGTTTATCATCAAATGAAGAAGGCAGGGGCTACAGAAGAACAAATAAAAGCTGCGATGACGAATAAGATTAATGAAGTAGGACCTCAAAATGTTTCAGCACACACAGCTAATCCGAAACAGGTTAATGCTATTGATTTTGGTATTGGATCATTGCAAAAAGATTTAACTTCCGACCAGATTGCTCAACTAAAGGGTTATCTTGAAGGTCTGCAAAAAGATGGAGTAATTTCAAAATTCTTGAACCCTCAAAATAATCCGGGGGAAGCAGCATTTCACATTGAAATTAAAGCAAACAATGCTCCTGCGTCACCAGCATCACCATCCACAGGTTCGCCTCCAACTTCTGGAGGAACTAGTGGTGGTTCATCAGATACGACAACTTCTGGTGGTGGCGCACCGGCATTTGATAGCTCATTAGAAGGTTATAATAATTAGATATGAAAAACAGAGTTTTAGTATTATTAATGATCTTGGCTAAGTTCTCGATAGGTCAAGATTTATCAGATGAAGTATATTTTAAAAAGCTGAAGGGCATAAGCTGCTCTGCTTATAACAAAGCCGATCTGAAATATTCTACAGTATTAAAAAGCTGTGATGTGCTCCTTGCTGACTATAATTTGATTCCAGCGGGAGAAAAGAATGTTTCTTACACATTCATATTTACGCCCAAATCTATCTATTTTGAAAATAATTGTCAGAAGAATGAGGAATTCATAAACTCAAAACTGGCATTTATGATGGAAACTTTATCGATAGATGTAAAAAAGCACAAGACGGAATATATTAAAGCCATAAGTGCAGAGTTGTGTAAAAATAGTGGCTCTGGTAACGCTATTATTCAGACACCTTTTATAACTGGTTATGATGAGGCGTATGTTGCAATAACAAATACTAGCGATTTGTTTACGGTAGAATTCTTTTTCAGAAATCTATTTTAGAACTTAAATCTTAAAAAGAGCCTATGACCTATGACGCGTCATAGGCTCTTTAAGTTTTCTTACGATGCCTCAAATCTATATTCATAAAAAGTGTTATTTTAATTGCTCTTTTTGCCATCACAACCTTTTCCTTTAAAGGAGACCAACATAGCTATGTCCCTAAAGAGGGCTTTGTTCCTAACCAAGAAGCTGCGATAAAAATTGCTGAGGCTATTTGTTGCCGATCTACGGTGAAAGTATTAAGGATAAGAAACCTTTTAAAGCTATTTTGAAGGATAATTCTATTTGGGTTATTACGGGAACACTGCCTGATGGTTATGTAGGTGGAGTTCCTTATATAGAGATACAAAAAAATGACTGTAGAATATTAAGAGTATCACATGGTAAATAACGTGTTCCACACGTACGTATGATGCGGCAGTGGAATTCCCTAAAAAAAGTGGACAAAATTTTATGT
>JANYCO010000726.1 GCA_025360235.1 Cytophagales bacterium | reverse complement strand
CGCATTTAAAGTAGCAGCTGAAATTACTGGATTTTGTTGTGTAGAAGAGAATGAGTTAGGGCCGCTCCATGAGTACGATGCTCCTGCTATTGAAGTGCAGGATAGATTTAAATTGGATCCGGCACAGATCGGACTATTGCTTGATAATACAGGATCAGCAGGCTTTGTTTGTATAGAAACGGAAACAGTGGAAGAGGAAGAAGAACACGTTCCAATGGTTGCTGTGACACTATAAATTCCGGATGCCGCAGTAGTTGCGGCTGTAATCGTAGGATTTTGCAGATTGGATGAAAATCCATTTGGGCCTGACCATAAATAGGAGGCACTGGCAACGAGTGTAGCGTTAAGTTGTAAATCGTTTCCTTCGCAAACTGGCCCATTACTGCTGGCTATTGGTGTAGAAGTAATGTTGGTACATTGAAGCGTTGCGTTCCAGCCGGCAGTAGTGCTGTTGGCGCTGTTTGGAATAAATTCAAAAGTTAAAGCCGAACCACTTGATTGTATTACCAATCCGTTTTGATTTAAAGAGTATGTTCCAAGAAGAGTAGCCGAAGTATTCATTCCATCGTATACTTTTAAATAATCTGCTGCACTTGAAGTGCTGAATTGAGCGAAAGTAACTTTTATCCCACATCCACTATAAGAGACGAATGTTTGTGTGCGCTGAGTAAAGTCATTGTAATCGTTTGCCAAACCACCATCATCGGTGAAGGTGCCGGAGCATACATACCGAACGCCTGAACTCATGCTGTAATTAGTAGCCGCTGGCGCTGTAGATACACATTTGAAATTGGCTTGCCATCCTATCGCATTTGTCGTTCCATCCGACTTAAACCGAAAGGTTACACAAGTGCCGGTAGATTGAAATTTTTCTATAGTTGAATTTTTTACATAAATGCCAATTGGTTTTGCAGTAATGGATGCTCCATCATAAACAAATAAGGAGTCTCCGGTTTCAAGTGCACTGGCATTGTTGTTAAAGGTAAATTCCAGCATGTCTGAAGTGCCGGAACAAAAAGTCATAATCTTATTTTGACTATTGGTATAATTTCCGTTCAAA
The DNA here is from genome assembly GCA_025360235.1 of Cytophagales bacterium. Lineage (GTDB taxonomy): Bacteria > Bacteroidota > Bacteroidia > Cytophagales > Cytophagaceae > JANYCO01. The sequence goes on along the minus strand of JANYCO010000726.1, from coordinate 2,412 downwards.
TTTCCATCGTCATAAAAGACGCCTGAACACGCTGTCACAAAACCCGATGACATAGGATAGTTGGTAAGCGGTGCTGTACCGCAACTTACATTGGCAATCCATCCAGCTTCATTGGTTCCATTACTTTGTGTATTTGAAAAAATAAAGGTAAGACTTGTTCCACTTGAAGTAATTGTTGCAGGATTATTATTACTTGAATAGGAAGCGAAAGCTCCAATCAAAGGATAGGTATTATCAGGGCCGTCATAGATATAGAGTATATCATTATAATAATAAGTTTTGAAAGACGTAAAGTCGAAAATCAATCTATTGCCATTCGATGAATAAAAAGTCTGACTATGACTTGCAAAATCATTATAGAATCCTGAAGGACCTCCATCGTCGGTAAATGTTCCGGAACAAAGGTATCTTACTCCTTCACTCATAGGATAATTTATTGCAACTGGTGCAGTACTTACGCATTGAAATGTTGCTTGCCATCCTTTTGCATTCAGGATTGCATCCGATTTAAATCTGAAAGTTAAACATGTACCAGAGGATTGAATTTTTTCGATAAAAGAACCTTTCACTAAAATGGCTAATGCTTTAGCGGCAGTTGAAGCACCATCATAAACAAATAAACTGTCTCCGGTTTCGAGTGCAGAGCCAGCGTTGTTGAAAGTAAAATCCAAACGATCTGTAGTGCCGGAACAAAATGTCATTGTTTTATCTTGACTGTTGGTATAATTACTATTAACGCCTCCATCATCATAGAATATACCTGAACATGCAGTAACAGTTGAATTGTTCATGGAATAGGGAGTAAGTGGCGTCGCTCCACAGGATATAGTGGCAGCCCAGCCTGTCCAGTTGGAGCCTCCACTGTTTGGAACAAAAATGAAGGTGAGGGAGGTTCCGGTAGAAGTTACTATTCCCGGAGAAGTATTATTAGAATAAGAACCAATAAGCGGATATGTATTGTTGGGTCCGTCATAAATATAAAGTATGTCGGTAATCCATGATGTGGCAAAACTGGTAAAATTAAACACCATCGTTTTACCAGTTGAAGAAGTGTACGTTTGAGTATAAGAAGCGAAGTCGTTGTAATTGCCTCCAGACCCACCATCGTCATAGAACGTCCCCGAACAAGTACTCACCGGAGTATTTGACATATTATAAGTTTGTGCAAAGTTGACAACTGGAAGCAGAGATATAACTATGCTCAGTAAAGTCTTGGTAATTTTCTTTTTCATATGGTATAATTTTTTGTTTCCCTGACTAATGAGAATATGGTGCCAGTCGAAATAAAATTGGTGAGTTAGTTGAAAAAATTGGGTGTTATACATCATTTATTCTGGTCAGCTTTTATCAAAGAAAATAGCGCGTTTATAGAAAATAGCGCATTTTAAAATTCAATTTTACCTTAAGATTACCGCTTGAAAATAAGTCAAATTTGAAATACAAAGATATTCTTCAAAAAGGCTTTTGGAAGTAATAAATGAAAAGGAGAAAATCATGACAGCGGTAATTTCTGTAAGAAAAGGTAGTTTTCACCTCCTTTCCAATTTTCGGTATAAAGGTGTTATTGCCATAACCAAAAGCTTTCTTTTTTTGCAAATTTGACGTTATTACGAGTTAAAAAATTTCATAGTAGAGGTTGTTTCATACCATTTTTATTAGGGGTAATTCAGCTTTTTGAAACCTGATACGATTAATCAGCATTAGATTTGGATGAGTTGTTTTGTCGCGATATAGATATGATTTAACAAGCGAAATTAAAAGTTACAACGAGTACGGTTAATTGTATTAAGAGGCAGATCTTCCCCCATTTTCTAAGATATATTTCTTAGAATAATAAACTGGCAAACAATTTGTCTTAGAGGATTATACTTTATAATTTCTTATTTAATAATGAAAAAACTACTTATTACACTAAGTCTCTTCCTTTGTTTATGCGATCAAACGGTATATGCATTAGATCTTATAGAGAATAATTATTCTTTTGAAAAAAACATATTTATGTTCAAAGATACTAGTTCAAATAGTTCTTTTGAAAAGATAAGTTCAACGGAATATTCTAGTCGGTTTGAGAAACTAAATGTTCAAAATAGAATAATGGATGAGCCTTCGTCTGTGTACTGGTTGAAAATTTCAATTAGTGATAAGACAAAGAATAATAATTGGCTAATCGAGTTTTTTGATTTTAGAATATCATCTCTTGTATTATATAATGAAAATGGACAGAAAATTGATTCGGTAAGTCATTACGCTTTATTTAAGAACAGGGCTATGATGCATAAGAACTTTGTTTTCCCTCTCCGCTTAAAAGAAAATGAAACTACCGTTTATTATGTAAAAATAATAGTTGATAAGGAAAGCTATATTTCAGGAGCTGTAAGAACGTTTGAAAATTTTAATTAATATTCCAATGCA
>JANYCO010000696.1 GCA_025360235.1 Cytophagales bacterium | reverse complement strand
CCTCTTTTTCCATTTAAATTTATTGTATTGAAAATGAATGTTTTGGGGTATATATATAACGAACATTATTGAATTGGCAGAATATGAATTTTCTATTGGTATTTTAATTCAAAAAAAAGGAAAAAAATTTACACCATGAATGTTTTATTTTTTTATGGGGTAAATTTTAACAAAAACACATTTTTTAGCAGATTAATATATAGAATAGCGATTACATAGAATGCCTATAATAGGCGAAAATGTACGTTTTGAGGGCTATTGGTAAATACTAATTTTTGTAATATCTTTAACAGTATTGAAAACAAGATTCATGAAATCATTTATTGTTTTTTTATTAATTTTTCTTTCTGTTTTTTTCTTTTCGACTAGGGTTTTTTCCCAAAAGAAAAATACGAAGACTAAGCCTAATGCTAACCTTATATTAGGGGATAAACATTTCAGTAATATGGAATATTACTTGGCTGGGAATGAATATGCAAGAGTTTTAAAAATAGATTCTTCCAATGCGTATGCTATGTTTCAGCTGGCGGAATGTTATCGTAACTACTACAATTACAGAGCAGCCGAAATTTTTTACCACAAAGTAGCCACTCGTTTCAGAGGGGCATATCCGCTAGCCCGGTATTGGTATGCTACCATGTTGAAAGACAATGGTGATTATAAAAAAGCAATAGAGCATTTTGAAAAGTATCGAAACGAAAACGAGGATACAAATTTAGAGATGGGGCTATTTAGAGAACGAGCATTAAATGAAATAAGAGGATGTTATTTAGCGATCGAACACAATAGCAGGCCAAAAAAGGAATACAATTTTAAATGTTTGCCAGCCCCAGTAAATAGTGAAGACTCCGATTATTCTCCCGTAATTATTGAAAATGACACCATTGTTGCCATCACAACATCTCGCCGTGGCTATTTAGGGATTCATGAAGATAATTCATTGGGTGGAGCTTTTAGTGATGTACATCGGTTTTCTAAAAAAAACGACACCATTTGGGAGCCAACAAAACATGCCACTAAAGATGATTTTGATAAATTAAACTCACAGTACAATGAGTGCTCTGGATCTTTTACCAAAGATGAGAAAAAATATTATTTCACACGTTGCGATGAAATTTTTTCGGTCGATAATTATAAGGAAGTCAACTGTGCCATATATGTGAGTTATCATAAAAATGGGAGATGGGAAGCACCTCAAAAATTAAATAATAATATCAATGCTCCGGAACAGTGGAACAGTCAACCAAGTGTTTCACCAGATGGAAATATTCTTTTTTTTGTTTCCAAACGTCAAGGAGGTTTTGGGATGCATGATATTTGGTACAGCACCTGCAACAACGATGATCAATGGGGTCCACCTGTAAATTTGGGGGGACAGGTAAATACGTTATTCAGTGATGTATCCCCTCGTTATTATGCCGAAGAGAAAATTTTATTTTTCTCTTCCACAGGTCATGGTGGGTATGGAGCCTTAGATATTTTTATGACAAGAGAAGATAATGGTTTTGAAAAAAGTGTAAATATTGGTTATCCTTTTAATACCAACCGTGATGATTTTTATTTTGTGCTTGGAAAGAAAACGGGTTATATCACCTCAAACAGAGAAGGCGGTGTTGGAAACGACGATATTTATAGTTTTAGTTTTAAAAGCAGAAAAAGACTGATTCATCACATTGAAGATTCAACGGCTTCTGATGATGATGAAGACGAAACAGAAGGATCAGTAAAAGAGGTCAGAGAAGAACCTATTATACTCCTCCCGATAAATAAATATAATAATCAGAAATATGCCAAGGTTACCGGATCGTTACTGGATAGTCTTTCTAATGCTCCTGCCAAAAAAGTAGAAGTAAAGATTGTGGATGAGTATGGTGAATCAATAGCGAAGACAACTACTACAGATAAGGGCGAGTATAGTTTTATTAATATTCCTACGAATAAAGAATTTCAAATGGTTTTTAAAAATCCGGATTATTTGAATCAAACTTTTGTTTCAACAACTCCGAAAATTGACTATTCAGAGACTCCTGTTGTTCTATTGGAACCCAAAGAAGACACCATTGTGGAAGAGTTAGTACCACTGGAGATTCCGGTTGTTTTTGTTTCCAAAGATACCCTTCGAGATAAAAAAGCATTTATGG
>JANYCO010000676.1 GCA_025360235.1 Cytophagales bacterium | reverse complement strand
TTTAACCCTGAGTTAGAAAAAGCAGGTCGTGTGATCGACTTTATTGAACTAGGTGAGTTGATGTGTATTGATGCTTTGAACAGAAATACCTTTTACACTATAAGGAACAAATTTTCCAGTATCCTTCTGATTTTTCTGACGCCAAACTTTTAGCGTTAAATTCATGTTACCTTCCATATTCTTATTTATAGCTTCTTTGTGCTATTTTAATATTCTCAAACTTCAATTCTTCTTTGTTCAGTTCAAACTGACTATCTCCCTTGTATTCCCATGCGGCAACGTAGGCAAATTTTTCATCGTCACGCAAGGCTTCGCCTTCTTCTGTTTGGTATTCTTCACGGAAGTGGCCTCCACAAGATTCATTTCTGTTCAAAGCATCAATACACATCAACTCACCTAGTTCAATAAAGTCGATCACACGACCTGCTTTTTCTAACTCAGGGTTAAATTCATCAGCTGCTCCGGTTACTCTTACATCTTTCCAGAACTCAGCTTTTAACTCCTGAATTTCTTTGATTGCAGATTTTAGTCCTTCTGCGTTACGGGCCATACCACATTTTTCCCACATGATTTTTCCTAATCTCTTGTGGAAGAAGTCTACCGATTTGGTTCCTTTTACGTTGAAAAATTTGTTGATCTGATCTTGTACGTTTTTCTCTGCAGCTACAAACGCTTCGTGGTCGGTAGGGATGGCTTTGACACTGATTTCTTTTGAAAGATAAGCGCCAATTGTATAGGGAAGTACAAAATAGCCATCTGCTAAACCTTGCATTAATGCTGAAGCGCCAAGTCTGTTGGCACCGTGATCAGAGAAGTTTGCTTCTCCTAGTGCATACATACCAGGAACGGTAGTCATCAAATTATAGTCCACCCAAAGTCCACCCATGGTATAGTGTACCGCAGGATAAATACGCATCGGTACTTCATAAGGATTTTCTCCGGTGATCTGTTTGTACATGTCAAACAAGTTGCCGTATTTTTCTTTTACGACTTCTTTACCCATTGCAATGATTTCTTCTTTGCTGGCATTGGTTTTATTATGTTTGATCGCTTCTGTTTTACCATAACGCTCAATAGCCGCAGCGAAGTCAAGAAACACAGCCATTTTGGAAGTACCTACACCATAACCGGCATCGCATCTTTCTTTGGCAGCACGGGAAGCTACGTCTCTTGGAACCAGGTTACCAAAAGCAGGATATCTTCTTTCCAAATAATAATCTCTTTCGCCTTCAGGAATCTGATTTCCTGCTCTGTTGTCACCTTTAGTTTTTGGAACCCAGATTCTACCATCGTTTCTAAGAGACTCAGACATCAACGTTAATTTTGATTGATGGTCACCGGAAACAGGAATACAAGTTGGGTGAATTTGTGTGTAACAAGGGTTTCCGAAGAACGCTCCTTTTTTATGTGCTTTCCAGGCTGCTGTAACATTGCTTCCCATTGCATTGGTAGAAAGGTAAAATACGTTACCATAACCACCGGTACAAAGAAGTACGGCATGTCCGAAATGTCTTTCTAATTTTCCGGTTACTAAATCTCTTGCGATAATACCTCGGGCTTTTCCATCGATCGTCACCACATCCAACATCTCATGACGGGAAAGCATTTGAACTGTTCCCATTCCAACTTGTCTTTCTAAAGCGCTGTAAGCACCAAGAAGCAATTGTTGTCCTGTTTGTCCGGCAGCGTAGAATGTACGTTGTACCTGAGTACCACCGAAAGAACGGTTACTTAATAATCCACCGTATTCACGGGCAAAAGGAACACCTTGTGCTACACATTGATCAATGATGTTACCACTTACTTCTGCCAGACGGTGTACGTTGGCTTCTCTAGCGCGGTAGTCACCACCTTTGATGGTATCGTAAAATAGACGGTAAGTTGAATCACCATCATTTTGATAATTTTTTGCGGCGTTCACGCCTCCTTGTGCAGCGATACTGTGCGCACGTCTAGGAGAATCCTGAAAACAAAATACTTTTACTTTGTAGCCCATCTCTGCCAGAGAAGCAGCAGCGGAAGAACCGGCAAGACCGGAACCAACTACTATAATTTCCAAGCTACGTTTGTTTGCCGGGTTTACAAGGGCAGTAGTAGAGCGGTATTTCGTCCACTTTTGTTCTAACTGTCCTTCAGGTATTTTAGCATCTAATTTTGACATAGACTCTGAGTATTATTATTGTATAAATTTGAAATAAAAGGCAAGTGGCATTAAAGCAAAGATGAATGGAATCACGATAGAGAATCCAGCGCCAAGGAATTTTATGAATGGTGTGTATTTCGGATGATTGATACCAAGTGTTTGAAAGCCTGACTGGAAGCCGTGAAGCAGGTGGTAGGCTAAAGAGAACATTGATGCTACGTAAAGTACTACCCAAATTGGGTTTTCAAATACTTCTTTCATTTCATAAAAAAGAGTTTCTTGTCCTGGTCCTGTACCAATGTGACCTTGCATTTTTTTAACCCAAAAATGAGCCAAATGTACAATCAGGAAAATAAGAATCAGTGTTCCCAATAATCCCATAGAGCGTGAATACCATTTGCTGTTTGCATTTCCATTTACCACAGCATAACCTACAGGTCTGGCTTTTCTGTTGTGAAGTGTAATAAACAAGGCCTGAACTGCGTGTCCAATCAGTCCAAGGAAAAGAACGATTTCCATTATTCTGATAATAGGATTGTGTGCCATGAACTCAGCTCCTTCGTTAAACTTAACTCCTCCATCATTAAAGAAAATAAAGGAGTTCAACATACAGTGAATAACCAGAAATGAGCATAAAAAAAGGCCGGTAATAGCCATCAGTAACTTTTTGCCCAAGGAAGACCCTAATGTTTTCAATAACCAGCTCATTATTATCTAATTTTAAATATTTATGATTTTTTTATTAATTTCTTGGTCAAAAATAAGCCCCAGTGGCTTATAAAACAATCATTATTTATTATTTATAAGCGTTCTAAACACACTTAAGCCTTATTGATGCATGGATTTATTAATTTTGTACAATTTTCAGAGAATATTTATTTAACAGAACGGCAACTTATAGTAACTTGTAAGCGTTTTACAGGAACAACTTTGTTGGGATGAAAGGGACTTTTTACATAAAATGCATAACACTATTTTTTTCCTTGCTGGTTTTTTCCTTGCGAGGACAGGCTTCGCATATTCGGGCAGGGCAAATTACGGCACAAAAAATCAGTACAACAACCTATACCTTAACACTTACAATATATGGAAACAGGTATTCTCCTGTAAGAGACGATTACGCCAATTTTGATTTCGGTGACGGCACCTCTCAATCTGTTTTTTATAATTTCAGTGAAGTTAATCTGAATGCGAACACTTATGTTCGAACCTATAAGTACAATAAAACATTTAGCGGAAGCGGCACTTATAGAATATCTTATAAAGAATTGTATAGAAATGCCGGCATTAAAAATATAGCCCAATCTGATAATACACCATTTTATATCGAAACCTATCTCTCTATTTCTTCTTTCACAGGCCCCAACAATCCGGTACAACTGACAATTCCTCCTATTGATAAAGCAGCAGTCGGAAAATTGTTTGTCCATAATCCAGGGGCTGTTGATCCTGATGGCGACAGTATTTCTTACAAACTTATAGTTCCACGTCAGGCTAGTGGAATAGCAGTGAACGGTTATTATACTCCAAATTATTCAACTTCGTTTACACTTAATCCTGTTACCGGAGATTTAATCTGGGATAAGCCAACGCTTGCAGGTTTGTACAATGTTGCTTTTGTGGTTGAAGAATGGAGGAAAGCCTCCAATGGAACTTACAGTAGGGTAAGTTTTGTGACAAGAGATATGCAAATTAATGTTGTACCTTCTCTCAACAACCCGCCAGTGGTTATTATTCCAAATGATACTTGTATAGTAGCCGGAACGCATCTTATAAAAATTATTAAAGCAAACGACCCTGATGGTAATCCAATTAGTTTGTTCTCTTATCCTCCTGCTCATTTTACAGCACCCGGCTCTCCCCAACCCCCTGTTGTTTCAGGTACTTTTAATTGGTTGACAACTTGTAATGATGTGCGGCAGCAACCTTATCATATTGTTTTTAAAGCAGAAGACGCCGTGAGTCTTGATACGCTTACCGACTATAAAACCTGGTCGATAACTGTAAAAGGTCCTGCTCCATCGGGATTAAATTTAACTCCAGTAGGTAACAGTATTGTTCTTGCGTGGAATGCATACGTGTGCAACAATGCAGAAAAGATGGAAATCTACCGCAAGTCCTGCGACTCTTCCGGTCATATTCAATCCTCTTGTGAATCCGGATTGACGGGGTTTCCGGGGTATGTGAAAATAGGAGAGGTGCCAATCGGAACAACTACTTACATTGATAACAATGGAGCAGGCTTGAGCAGAGGAGTGAAATATTGTTATATTATTGTTGCAAACTTTCAATTGCCAGAAGCAGGTGAAAGTTATGCTTCTTTGGAAAATTGTGCTAGTGTAAAACTGGATGTGCCTATACCTACAAATGTTTCAGTACTGACTACCTCTGCAACAACTGGAATAATTGAAATCGATTGGCTGGCACCATTTGCAGCCCCCTTCGCCGGACCTTATACTTATAATGTATATAGAGCTAAAGGCATAAGCGGAACTGTTTTTTCTTTAATTGCCTCTACTGCTACCTCACCTTATATGGACTCCGGATTAAATACTGTTGACAGCTCTTATCGTTACAAAATAGAATTAGCTGGAGGTGGCAACTCAGATCCTGCATCAAGTATTTTTTTGAAAACTACTTCCGCAAAGAATTCTATAAAATTAAATTGGGATAGTAAAGTGCCGTGGAGCGAAGATTCTGTTTATGTATACAGAAGCATTAATGGAGCTCCTTATTCAAAATCAATTTCCTTTACAGGGAATCCGGAAAAATATACCGACAATCAGGGACTCTCAAATTGCGACACAGCTTGTTATTATGTAAAAACTTTTTCTACGTATTGTAATCCTCTATTGTCGTCTGTGGTTTATGAAAATAATTCTGAGATTTCTTGCAATTCTCCTTCTGATGGTAACCTCCCTAAGGCACCAGTATTAACGGTGAAAGGTTGTGAAGGAAATCTAACTATCTTTAAAGACCTGCTTGACTGGAACGATATTTCTGATCCACTTTGCAATACTGTAAAAGAATACAACATCTATTTTTCTGATTACGAAGATTCAGATTTAAGATTAATTGCAACTACTCCCAATACTATCACTACTTATGTTTATACCAATACTGAAAGTACTGCAGGTTGTTTCACCGTTGCAGCGGTAAACACTTCAGGAAAAGAAGGTGCTAAAAGCAATAAGATTTGTGTGGATGATTGTGTTTATTACGAATTGCCAAATCTTATTACGCCAAACGGAGATTCCCTGAACGATGAATTTAAACCCTTCCCAATCCCAAGAGGAGTAGAGGTGGTAACGTTTAATGTATATAACCGATGGGGAGCATTAGTGTTTTCAACCAATAAAGACATTAATCTTCATTGGGCTGCAATTAGTGATGATAAGCAGAAGTTGTCGGATGGGGTTTATTATTTTAGTGCGGAAGTAAAATATTTTCATAGAATTTAATTTAGTTGGCTTCTAAATTTGTGTGTAATGTGATATACTAATAAATATTTTATGTCCCTTGTATTATATTATTC
>JANYCO010000628.1 GCA_025360235.1 Cytophagales bacterium | reverse complement strand
GAAATAGTATAGATATACCCGTCAATATCGTAGGAGGCATTAAAACTCCCATTTCGTACTTGTTTAAAAAATATGATTACCGCGTCCTGAAAGATATCGTTGGCTTCCTCATGATTTCCATTATTCTTTAAAATCATGTTTCTTACCTTAGGTAGTGTTTCTTTATATAGAACAGAAAGAACCTCGTTACCTTTGCCGGAAACTATAGCATTTATAATACTTTCCTGAACGCTTTTGTTCATACTTCTCTCTATTTCTATCTCTATACCCTCTAAATGTAAACAACAATAAAGGATAAAAATAGGCTATTGCAAGGTAAAATCCGAATCTACAGTTACCTTTATATCTTCGGCAATTTTTTCAAAAACCAGGGTAGGTACTTCAATTTTATGATCAACCAATTTTACCTGAAAGACACTATTCAAATGCAATTTTCCTTTAGAAATGGTCAAATCACCACTGATCGTTCTGGGTTGCTCCACACCATGGATATTAAGTTTTCCTGTAGCAGTTACTTTATAAACTCCGTCTTTTTTTAAGTCTACTTGTTCGTTTATCTTACCTGAAAAAGTAGAACGAGGGAACTTGTCACTTTCCATGTATTTTTCATTAAAATGCTCTTCCATAAAAGAATTTTTAAACTTAAAGGAAGTATTCTGAACTGTAAAAGCCAAGGTATTATTATCGGCACTTATTATAGAATTAAGTACCTGCGATGAGGCCTCTATATTCATAGTAGGAGTCTCTGAAAAAAAGGACACTTTACCTAAGCTGGTTTTATAAACTGTTCCAGTTGTAAACGACCAAAGCAGCATTAAGATCATTAATGATGAAATACCGAATATAATTTTAAACCTTTTCATAACTTTATTTTTTAGATTTTTTAAAAGAAAATACCCTTGACACATTAAACCCTAGCCTTATTCCCCCATTTTTCCATGTAGTATTCGTATAAGGAATAAATTGAGCTTCGTTGATACCAGTAGAGTTGCTTACAAACATTTGAAATACATGACCTCCTGTTTCAATATCTATTCCTAAACTCAAACTGTTATAGTAATTTTTAAAATCTGCACTGTTATTATTAATTCTGTATATGTAATCATAGGTAACGGCCATACTTCTCGAGAACTTAAGTCTTCCTCCTGAAGCTATAGCGAAGAGATCATTTTTATAATTGGATTTATCCACCAGATTTATATGAACAAATGTTGGAGAAACCTGCAATGAAAGACGCTTACCAAATTTTCTTCCGATGATCAACTGGGCTACATTTGAGAATCTGTTTGCAAAATTGGCATAACGGTCAAACCCTGTAACGGATTTTTGGAGATCGGGTTGTAACGTCATATTCGCTACGTATAAGGCTGTAACGCTTATGGGCATACTATTGTCCGTGGTCTGACGAAGCAATCTGTATTTTAATGTAATGTCATATAACTTTCCCAGAGAACTTCTCCCAATTCCAAACATAAACCTACCATCAAAACTATATTCGAAAGAAAGTTTTAAGGTAGCAGGTCCGTCAAGTCCGTAAAAATTATTTGCGCCACTATTAAGACTGCCAAACCGATGGGCAATTCTAAAATCAAAAGCACCTTTTCCCAAACATTCTACTGTATGGGAATTAACAATTCGCGTACTTTTGAAGGTAGCTAAGGTCAACTCTTTCTTTTTACTTGTCTCTTGATTTAATTGTTCAAGAAGATCGTCCTGAGCAGATGCATGAAACGCAAATAATAATACTATTGAAAGGGAAATTATTTTATTTATTGACATAATGAATTAATTATTTGGAAATCCTGCATTTACCCACTTTTGAATCTCAGAAATATAACAAGCATCCATCTTTGTACTTGTGTTCTGAGGCATCAATTTAGTAGAACCATCCCACACAATACAACTCATCAACTGACCCGTTGCAGCAGCGTAGCTAACGCCATTATAATCTTCAAGAGCGATACTTCCACCTGCTCCAGCGTTACTATGACAGGAATTTTTAGAACCACATTCATATTCCATAATCGGCGCTATATGTTTCTTATACGAAATAACGGCAGCAGCGCTATCACAAGGAACAGGAGGTGTTGTATTTTTTGGTTTAATGTCATCATAATTATTATATTGACAAGCACTTAAACCAAGGATACAAACTAACCAAATGATCAAATTAACTTTACCCTTTTCCATACTCAATTAATTTTAGGAGTTACTCAGCTATCACTAATTTCCTTACACTATTTCCTCCGGCTTGAATTTCTACGAAATAGACGCCTTTCGTTAACCCTGCAAAATCAAAAGCTATCTTGGCTTCACCGTTTCCAAGCGAATTATTATAAACTTCTTTTATGTATTGTCCCTGGTAGTTTAGAAGATTAACCTTTACTACATCAGCTTGTGACAAATTAAAAGAGATGTATCCAATTCCATTAACCGGATTAGGATAAATACTTAAACTCGCATTTGAAATCAAGGCTTCAGTTGTGCCTGTAGTGGTGGAAGTGCCGCTTACTGCTATATTTTGAGAAGTTGCGCCAGCACTTGTTAACGTCACATTACTATTGGTTGTTCCCGCAGAAGCAGGATTATACCGAATGTAGACAGGAGTAGAACTTACAGTACCACCAGATGGAATAAGATTTACAGAACTTCCAAATCCAGAACCAGCACTTAATGATACCTCAAAATTTGTGGGTGCTGTTATAATAATATTCGCGGTTAGATTCAAACCTGAAACGTTTGAGCTTTGAACCACAGAAGGTGTTCCTACTACCGTTGAAAATGAACCTGGAGGATTATTGGTTGCAATTGTGGGCGACACAGGATTTGTTGCGGTTCCACTAACAGCAACTGTTTTAGAAGTTGGATCTCCTACACTACTCAATGTTACATTTCCGGAATGAGCGCCGGACGAAATTGGATTGTATCTAATGTAAACTGTAGTCGCGGAAACATTTCCTGTATTTTGAACTAAGGTAACAGTTGAACCATAACCAGATCCAGCAGAAAGAGATACTTCAAAATTTGCAGGAGCATCGATTACGATATCCCATTTTAAAGAGCTGCCAGATACAGTAATTGTTTGTGATGCAGAAGGTGTACCTACAGTCGTAGAGTACGCACTTAATCCACTCGTATTAGTTATGACAGGTGACACTACGCTTAATCCACCGATGTTCACATTTTTGGTAGTTGCACCTGTACTTGCAACGGGAATAAGTCCATTGTGAAGCGCTGCAGCTGAGGGATTATAACGAACATAAATAATAGTAGGAGCAACACTTCCTGAAGACGGCGGGATGCTTACTGTACTTCCGAACCCAGAACCAGAACTAAGAGAAACATCAAAATTCGCCAGAGGTCCAACAATCAAATTAGCACTCAAATTTATACCTGACACTGTAAAATTTTTCACTACAGAAGGATAACCAACGACTGTTCGGTAAGAGTTATTAAGAAGGCTGGTATTAGCAAAAACAGTAGCTGTAGCAGTTGTAGTTCCCGATACTGCAACATTCGCAGTTGTTGACCCTGCATCGGTTAATGTAATGTTCCCTGAAGCACTTGCAGAACTAGGCAAATAGGTAACGTATACTATAGTAGTTGCTAGTATTCCTGATGCTGTAGGCAATACAACAGAACTACCAAAGCCCGATGCAGCCGAAAGAGATACCTGAAATTGAGCCGGAGCATTAACAGTAACACTTCCTGTTAGTCCGCCGCCACCAACAGTAATTGTTTGATACATTGACGCTACACCATTCGCTGAAGAGAAGGCAGGAACAGTAGTAGGAGATGACAATAAAATAGAAGAGGCTGCATTTGGTGTAGCTATTTGTGTCCCTGCATAAACATTATCACCTGCATCTTCCCCACCATTATTATTACAGGCTATACCATCGAAATAGAAAGTAACCGGGCCCACGTTAGAAGCTGGTGCTGTCCAGTCAAAATTTATCACTGCCGGATTGGATACAATTGTTTGGTAACCAGGGTTAGGACCAGTTGGACCACCAACATGTGTAATGTAAACTAATGTTGATCCTATTGGAGTACCCTTACGAGTATGCGCGGCATCTGTAATCGTTATTGTTCCAGCATTTCTGCCACCATTATCTGCCACCACAGCACTAAACCCAAAAAGCGGAGCTCCAGGTTCAGCAATAGTAATCGTCATATGATATACTGTACCCGGAGTATAGACCCATCCTGGCATATTTGAAGATGTTATATTAATACTTCCAGGGCCTGCATTATCGGCAAGTCCACCATTTGTAAAGCTTCCATTACCTGCGCCGTGGCAACCAGGTGCCGAGCAAGTTGTTTCACCTGGAATAGGAAGTCCGGCAGTGTGAAACTTCCCGCTGCGATCTTTTATCGCGGTTGTAAAAGCAATAACAAATGCTAATGCAATAGTGGCCAAAAATATTATTCTCTTTTTCATAGTTAGGTACATTAAATTTAAAACTTTACAATTACTACAATCAACTCAAAATCAATTATATAGATATTTGAAATTATATCTTTCAAGAATACTATCTGAAAAAAAAGTATTTGTAAACAAATAATTATATTTTTTTTTGTCTGAATTAAAATCATTTACTTGGAGCATGTTATTTCGTTTGGAAATTGTACTAATAGCTTTTCTATCTCTTCCCATGACAAAAATTTATGGACAGAAGTACAATGACTATGGTAATGCAACTGATGTTTTTTATAGAAATTACTCACTTATAAATCCTGCAGTGGCTGGCACTAATTCACCAGTAGAGATATCACTGGATTATAAAGGGCTTACAGGTATTTTTTCTCAGGTCCGTACTTTTTACGCAAGCTCAAATTTTCGAATCAATCAAAAAACAAATAATTTCGCTTCACAAAATAAACATATATTAGGAGCTACTCTTTTTGGAGATAAGGAAGGTGATTTTTTTGGAAAGACTCGAGCCTACGTAAACTATGCCTATCATTTAGGTCTTCGTAAAAATTTATTTTTCTCTGCCGGAGTCTCTGCTGGAATAGTAAGTTATGCTTACAAAAGTTCAACCGCCAGCGCAGGTGGCTCTACCAATGGATTTACCGGAAACGTTGGTTTATGGCTATACAATAGAAAAATGCATCTGGGAATTTCATCTTTAGATGTAACCAATCAAAAACTAAAACCTATCGATGCTCCTGTGTTACTTTCAAGATTTTATATAATGACTTTTGATTATTCTATTCCTCTAAACAGGAATATCACTTTAGTACCTCAAGCAGAAATAATAGTATACGGAAGCAAATATAACCGTATCAACGCCGGCGGATATTTAATAATACAAAACACCGTTTCTACAGGACTACTCTATAAAGTACGCCAGGGATATGTATTTACCGTAGGTTTTGAAAATGTAAAACTATTTCAGGGGAAGACAAATTTAT
>JANYCO010000527.1 GCA_025360235.1 Cytophagales bacterium | reverse complement strand
CAATATTTTTGGCATAATAGGTATCAAGCAAATAATCGAAGGTTTGAGTGCCAGTAGGATAATAAAGCCTGAGTATATTTTTATAAACAATATTATTTTGGGTAATAATGGAATCCATCATTATCATAGTTTCGCCTTCTTGATTCTCGTATATTCCTCCGCGGTTCTCTACTCTATAATTTGTACTTTGCTCTAAAAGATAAAAATCATCTATTCCAAATAATTCATTATTTGATAATTCTTTCATTGGATGTAAGTTTATTCTTATATCCGTATAATATTTATCGGCATCAACTGTTGCCAGATTTTTCACTTTATATATAAAACTCTCATAACATTTATTAAAACCAGTCCCATATACTTTAGGGTCAACTGGGGCAATGGCAATGGTACTTCGCCAAACCCACATGCTATCTATTTCATTGGTGTTTATATTTTTATATACCCAATAAGTTCCTTCTTTAAAATAGAATCTATCTTTCATATCTTGTGGAACAAGAACTGAGTTTGATGAAGTACATGCTATAGGAGTTACAGCATCATTTTTTTTGCATTGGCAATGTTGCAGGCAGAGCATCCCGCAACACAGCAAAAGATTAAGGATTTTGTTTTTCATATTTAAAGATTTGAGTAGTTATAATTAGTAAGAGAATTGCATATCGAAACGCCCATCGGTAATACTAATACTATCATGTGTTACCGGATGGATAGCATTAAAATTGAATGTGCCGGAAATGATTTGATGAACAGAATCAAAACGCAGTATAGAAACAGAACCTAAACGAACTGAGTCGGTAAAATACGATACAGGAGAAACTAAATAGTTAGAATAAGCGCCAAAGTTATTAGTTGATTTTTGGTGTAACACAAATTGTGTTTGTAAATTGACTGGATTAAAGAATAATTCTATGCCCTCATTTAATGAACCAATTTTTATATAACCACGAATTGCTGCCATATAGGAATGGTCTCTATCTATACTTCCCTCGATTGGAAAAAACGCAGAGGTAGAGCTATAAGGTAACCATACCTTGCCATTTAGCTTACAGCCAAAAGTCATTTTACCTTCGGTGGTAATTGGAGGTAATTGCGGTGTTGTAACAAGTGCAACGGCATTATCTTTTTTACAATCGCAATGCTGTAAAAAAAGCATAGCTGCAAAAAATAAAAACAAAAAATACTTAGTATAAATTTTCATAGGTTTTGAGTTAATGTGTTTATTTAATTATATTTCATTTTAACAAAAGTGCCTTCTCTTACTTTAACAATTTGATTGCTATCTGTATATAAAGCGTCAAAATAAAAAGTACCTGAAACGAGTTTATGAATAGTATCAAATTCTGTAATTTCAGCAACACCAGTATAATTATTATCAACTTTATAAATCCCATTTTTTAATAGCATGGGCTGAGCTTCCGTATCACATAATTTATCACCATTCACTTCACAAGTTTTATCATCGTTAAACCAACAACTCCAGTAACTTTTTTGGCGGGCTCTAAATACGGCTTCCTGATCACACTGATCGGTTTCATCAAAATTATCTTCTCCATTATTACCTTGGTGCGGATGAAGTAAACCAAGACAATGACCAATTTCATGAGCTAAAACAGCACTGTTGCTAAGCACATTTCCAGATCCAGCACAAATTGTTAATCCAAAAAATCCATCATCGCTGGGAAAACTGCCTAGTCCACCAAACTCAGGGGTGGAGTATACAAAATGGATATTTATAGCTCCATAGTCCCGTAGCGATTCGTGCTTTAATTGAGCATAAGTACGGCTGGTATTTAGATAATAGGCCCCGTCAGTATTATAAAGCACTTCACATTTTGCAAAAAATTGAATACCTGTATTGTTAACGGCATATAATTGATTAAGCCTATCAATAAAATTAAACGCATTTGCTTCAGTAGTTGCAAGTGCTCCACTACTGTTCTTTATTATCCAAATTCTTATCGGTATCATAAAATTGGCTTGCCTAACACCGCCAGTATTTGTTTTTGATAAAGTATTTAAGTGATAGTTACTGGCATAAACCGAATCGAAAAACGCAGATTTTTTGTAAAACTGTTGTTGAACAAGAGTATCAGTAATAAGTGGTTTTTGAGAACCGCATATTTCAATTTGACCATGAGCATTTATGGTAAACAGAAATACCACAATAATGAGTAATAAATTGAGTATTGATTTCATAGTTTTATATAGGTTTTAAT
>JANYCO010000494.1 GCA_025360235.1 Cytophagales bacterium | reverse complement strand
AAAGGCTACGAAGTACATGGTATAAAAAGAAGAAGTTCTCTATTTAATACTGACAGAATTGATCATTTGTATGAAGATCAGCACGAGAAAAATGTGCACTTCAAACTTCATTATGGAGATCTTACAGATTCTACCAATATTATAAGAATAATTCAAGAAGTTCGTCCTGACGAAATATACAATCTTGGAGCAATGTCGCATGTGAAAGTGAGTTTCGATACTCCCGAATACACTGCCAATGTTGACGCCTTGGGTACTTTAAGAATTCTTGAAGCTGTTCGCCTTCTCAATATGATAGACAAAATCAGAATTTATCAGGCTTCTACTTCCGAATTGTACGGTCTGGTGCAGGAGGTACCACAATCTGAAAAAACACCTTTCTATCCACGTTCTCCATATGGGGTTGCTAAATTATATGGGTATTGGATTACAGTAAATTACAGAGAAGCATATGGAATGTATGCCTGTAACGGAATTTTATTTAACCACGAATCTCCTGTACGTGGAGAAACTTTTGTAACAAGGAAAATTACAAGGGCTGTTGCCAGAATTGGGCATGGTCTTCAAAACAAACTATACCTTGGAAATTTAGATGCAAAACGTGACTGGGGACATGCTAAGGACTACGTAGAAGCTATGTGGCTCATGCTTCAACAAGATACACCGGAAGACTATGTCATAGCCACAGGTGTAACAACTACTGTAAGAGATTTTGTCAAAATGGCATTTGCTGAGATAGGAGTAGAATTAGAATTCAAAGGAACGGAAGAAAAAGAAATAGCTACAATAAAATCAGCCTCTAATCCTGAATACAAATTAAAAATCGGACAACCAGTAGTAGCAGTGGACGAGCGTTATTATAGGCCTACAGAAGTAGAGCTGCTTATTGGCGACCCTTCTAAAGCAAAGAAAAATATGGGTTGGTCTCCAAAATACAGTTTAGCAGAACTGGTAAAAGAGATGATGCAATCCGATTTATATTTATTTAAAAAAGACGAATACCTGAAA
This sequence comes from Cytophagales bacterium, assembly GCA_025360235.1. Lineage (GTDB taxonomy): Bacteria > Bacteroidota > Bacteroidia > Cytophagales > Cytophagaceae > JANYCO01. The sequence goes on along the minus strand of JANYCO010000494.1, from coordinate 1,997 downwards.
AAGGGTGGATTTGGGGTAAAAAATTATTTTGAATAACGTGAAGAAAGAGAGTAAAATATATATTGCAGGACACAAAGGAATGGTAGGTTCTGCTATTCACAGAAAATTACTAAAGGACGGGTTTACTAATTTTATTTTAAAAACATCTTCTGAACTTGACTTACGCAACCAACAACAAGTAAATGCTTTTTTTGAAAGAGAAAAACCTGATTATGTTTTTCTGGTAGCTGGCAAAGTAGGTGGAATTCATGCCAATAATAGCTTTCGAGCCGAGTTCATTTATAATAACCTAATGATCGAATCTAATATAATCCATGCTTCGTATCTTAATAAAATACAAAAATTGCTATTTACCGGCTCTTCTTGCATTTACCCAAAAATGGCTCCACAGCCATTGAAAGAAGAATATTTGCTTACCGGAGAACTGGAACAAACTAATGAACCATATGCTATTGCAAAGATAGCAGGAATAAAAATGTGTGATGCCTACAGAGCTCAGTACGGATGTGATTTCATCTCTTGTATGCCTACTAATTTATATGGCCCGAATGACAATTACGACTTGAATAATTCACATGTTTTGCCAGCTTTAATACGAAAATTTCATGAGGCAAAATCCAATAAGAGCCCTTTTGTTGAATTATGGGGCACTGGTAAACCAATGAGAGAGTTTTTACATGTTAATGATCTGGCAGATGCTTGTTGTTTTTTAATGCATAGCTATAGCGAAACTGGCATAATAAACATTGGTTGTGGGGAAGATATTGCCATTTTAGATCTTGCCCTTTTAATAAAAAAGATAGTAGGGTTTGACGGAGAGTTAAGATTCGATTCGACAAAGCCAGACGGCACACCCCGAAAATTATTAGATGTAGGCAAAATAAACAAACTTGGATGGAAATATAAAATTGATTTAAACGAAGGAATACAGAACGCCTACTCAGATTTTCTAGCTAATTCTTAAATATGAGAGGTACTCCAATTAGCTTTTTTGAATGCAATGCTAATTTGAAAATCCAGCCTAAAATAACTTGCCTTCGTATTTATACGTATTAAGCCCAATGACAATTATCTTTATTAGTTAATATTAAATCCTTTATAACCTAAGTTTAATTTAAAATTAGGCACATTTTATTAATATTTTGATAAATTATATGATAAATATTAGCTAAAATCGAGATGTTGCAATTATAATTTCATATATTGTATTTTGTTACCTATGCTGCTATGGAGAAAGACGAAATAAAATTATCAGTAATAATACCTGTTTACAATGGGGCCTCTACGATTTCCAAATTAGTAATGGAGGTTAAGTTGGAGTTAAAAAACATTCCTATTGAAATTATTCTCATAAACGATGGGAGTACTGATGATAGTGACTTTGTATGTGAGAACCTTGCTTACAACAATATCAATGTTCAATTTATATCACTCAGAAAAAATTTCGGCGAACACAATGCTGTATTGTGTGGTTTAAATGCTTCTAGCGGAGAGTACGCAGTGATTATTGATGATGATTTTCAAAACCCACCTTCAGAAATAATAAAATTATACTCTGCTATTGTTTCTGGAAGCTATGATGTAGTTTATTCAAAATATTCATCGAAGAAACATAGTTTATATAGAAGATTGGGCAGCAAATTTCATAATGCCGTTGCTACTTATATTCTCGAAAAACCATCAGGATTATACCTTTCCAGTTTCAAAATAATACATAGAGAAATTGTAAACGAAATTACAAACTACAAAGGCCCATATCCTTATATTGATGGCCTAATCTTAAAAACTACTGCAAATATTGGCACTTGTTTAGCAGAACATCATAAAAGAGAGGCAGGCAGATCTAATTATACATTTAAAAAATTAATTTCTCTTTACTTAAACATGTTTATTAATCATTCTATAAAACCGATGAGAGCGATTATGTTGGTGGGCTTATCGGCCTTTTTTATAGGAACACTTATAAGGGTGCTTATTTTTGTTAATTTCATCTTAAC
>JANYCO010000488.1 GCA_025360235.1 Cytophagales bacterium | reverse complement strand
TATCTTACGCTATGACCATATTTATTCTTGCTGACTTTGTAAGCTTGAAAGAGTCATTAAAGGGGAAGGTAAAATGAGAAATTTGTAACTAACTTTCCAAAAGTTGGCTGTAAAAAAAGCTCCTACTACTTTTCAGCAGAAGGAGCTTCTATTTCGCCCTTGTCTGGCGTCTCGCCAACAAGAAGTATGTTATTTCTTAACTTTATCTACGATTGCTTTAAACGCTTTTTCATCGTTCATCGCAAGATCAGCTAATACTTTTCTATTGATGTTAACTTCCGCTTTAGCAAGCATATCAATGAATTTTGAATAAGAGATGCCGTATTGTCTAACACCAGCATTAATTCTTTGAATCCAAAGAGCTCTATATTCTCTTTTCTTAGCTTTTCTATCTCTGAAAGCGTATTGAAGACCTTTTTCATAAGTGTTCTTCGCTACTGTGTGCACATTACCTCTGGCTCCGAAGTAACCTTTGGTTTTTTTGAGAAGTTTTTTTCTGCGGTTTCTCGACGCAACTTTTGGGACTGATCTAGGCATTTTACTTTTTCATTTTCGGTCTTTGGCGTCCGTCTTCTGACTGATCTTAAAACCAAAGCCCCGGTTTCACAATTATTTCAACCTTTACCTAAGGATTTAGATTTTCAACATGTCTTTTACATTACCCATGTCGGCTTTACTTACCAGCGACGCGTGTGTTAAACGTCTTTTTTGTTTGGTTTCTTTCTTAGTCAGGATATGGCTTTTGTAAGCATTTTTACGCTTAATTTTACCAGTTCCTGTAAGTTTAAACCTCTTCTTTGCCGCTGATTTTACTTTTTGTTTAGGCATTTTCTATTTGATTTATATAAACTTACTATTAATTACTTTTTTGGTTTCGGAGAAAAGAAAATATACATCCTCTTTCCTTCCAGTCTTGGCATATCTTCTACTTTCCCTACCTCTTCTAATGCCTGTGCAAATCGAAGCAATAAAGCCTCTCCTTGTTGTTTGTATACTATTTGTCTTCCTACAAAATGTACGTAGGCTTTTACTTTATTTCCTTCTTTCAAAAAGCTTTGAGCATGTTTCAATTTGAAATCGAAATCATGATCGTCAGTATTAGGACCAAATCTGATTTCTTTTACTATGACTTTATGCGTTTTGGCTTTAAGTTCTTTTTGTTTTTTCTTCTGTTCGTATTTGAATTTAGAATAATCTACAATCTTACAAACAGGAGGTTCTGCATTTGGAGAAATTTCAACCAGGTCCAACGTTTTTGATTTCGCTAAAGCCAGGGCTGCGGCCAATTCCATTACCTCAGACTCTATATCATCTCCGACTACCCTTACTTTGGGGGCTCTTATTCTTTCATTAATATTATAAGGCTCTTCTTTAACTCTGGGGCCCCTAAAATTACCCCTGGGATTTGGACGTAAATTCATTTATCTGATTAAAATTCCTCTATTTTTATTTTTTACAGGTTGCAAATATCCGAATAATTATTCGATTATAAAATAAATATGCGTATTTTTTAATGAAAGAGCATTGTTGATAATCAGATGATTACAATAAATCAACTATCGAAAAACGATTAAAAAGGTAGCTCCTTTATCCGGTTCACTTTCTATAGAGATAGAACCTCCTAAAGATTCGATCTGATTTCTAGTAATAAACAGCCCCATACCCCTGGAATCGGAGTTAGGATGGAAGGTTTTTTTCATCCCAAAAATCTGATTCCCATACTTCTTAAGATCCAATCCTAAACCATTGTCTTTACAACTCAAACAAATACTTCCATCTATCAGTTTTGAAGAAATATGTATTTTAAGGTCTCTGTTAGAGGATCGGTATTTAATCGAATTCGTGATCAGGTTTAACAGGATACTTTCCAAATAAACCTTTGGGTATTTAATTGTTTCTATGGCTGAAAAATCACAAGTTATAGTAGCATTAGAACCAGAAATCTGACTGTTCAATAATTTCTGGATATGCTCTATTACTTCCTGAAATTTTTGATTTTGAAATTCAATCTCTACTTCTTGTCTGATCTTTACTACTTCAGTTAGTTCTTCAATAGTCTTAGAAAAACTTTGTGTCACCTCTCCTATTTTCTTTAAAAGAAAATCTTTCTGTTCCGGAGATTTTTCACTTTCATGTAAACTCATCAAAGCTACCAGATTGTTCATCGGTGAGCGCAGATTATGTGCTACTATGTATGAAAAGTCTTGCAGTTGCCTGTTCTTGTTGGCC
>JANYCO010000486.1 GCA_025360235.1 Cytophagales bacterium | reverse complement strand
GAAATATTTTAATTGAAAAAACTTCAGCGTTGAAAGACAAATCGATTCTTCCGGTTTTTGAAAAATTATATCAGAAGGCAGAAGATTCTTCGTTGGTTCAGCTTATTCTTTTAAAGGCTATTGCAAAACAAAAAACAAAAGAATCTTTTCAGAGTGTACTTAGGCTTATGGAGCAGGAAACACCAATTGCAGACAGTTATCTGATCGAAGATCTTTTTTATGCTTTGCGAGACAGTCTTCAACTTTCAGCAGAGATTATTTCAGGGTTAATTCCATATACTCGTTACCCTGAATATAAAGATGAAGTATACGATCTTCTTTCAGTACTTGTAGATAGTGGTTTTGTAAAGACGGAGCAATATGCGAAATACAAAAAGGAAATTCTTTTGGATGCACAGGCAGAAATTAAACGAGTGCTTGCTTCAGAGGAACAAAAGAAAAGTGAAAAGCTGGAATTGGAAGTGAATGATGATGAGGCAATAGTGAATTCATATTATGCGAATAGCTCAATATATTCGGCTGATGCCAATAATACAGATACCAGGTCTTCTTATTCTACATTAAATTATGCGCGTATATTATTGCCATTCTATAAAGAACCCGCAGTAGATAAATATTTTAAACGAACCTATAAATCTGAGAATACTTATATCGCATTAAAAATTGATATGTTAAAAATAAAACGAAATATTCCAGTACCGGACAGCAATATTCAACGATACATCAAGAGTGATTTTGATCGTCAGGAATTATATTATCAGTTGGATAAAATGAAAAAGTTATCATTATTTGATTCGACTTATTTGAACCAAGAAAAAATTTCGCGCGCTTTAATATATGAGGATTTTACAGATGAAAATAACGATAGCATTACGTTTATCGAAAAAGATAGGGTAATTGTACAGGGACAAATTGGTTATGTTTATTTTTTCAGACGTTATAATAAGCCTCAGGAATGTTGGTATGTAGATTATGTTGGGGTGCAGCCTTTGGATACAAGTAAGTTTAACGTGAGTTGCAAAATGATTAAAACAGGAACACGTTTTGGGAAAGAATCTGAACTTAAGGCTTTGATCAAAGATTCTATGGAAGACATTCGGATTTATGGAAGGACTAGAGCAAAGCGTTATAATCAGTATAGTGAATCGTCCTGAAATAGGTTGACAGATTTTAAAATAGATCCCAGTTACAAATGTAGCTGGGATTTTTGTTTTTAATGCATCATTTCAGGTGTTTTCATTTTTAAAGATAAATGAGGTCTTTTAGTATTATATAGAAAGATTGCCTCTTGGGTTAAATATTGAGCTTGTAATTTAGATTTTAGTTTTTGTCCCAGCCCAAACTCTTCTTTTAATGTTCTATTCATTCGTTCTGCCAATGCATTTTCATAAGGATCAGAATTTTCAGTCATACTGATTCTAACATTGTATTTTCCAGAGAGCGCTACATATTCTTTACTACAATATTGTAATCCCCTGTCTGAATGATGAATCAACTTGTATTCAGGATACTTTCGTTTCTTTAATCCCATTTCAAAAGCTTTAATCATTACTTCGGTATCCATTGTATCTGCTATCGAGTAGCCGACTATTTTTCTACTATAAGCATCTGTTACTAGATTTAAATAACAATTCCCTTCATCTGTTTTCAGATAAGTGATATCACTTACCCAAACCTGTTCAGGTCTCTCTATTTTCAAGTCTTTGACAATATTAGGATACTTTCTCATCCAATGTTTAGACATCGTAGTCTGGATATACCTGCGTTGTGGCTTGATTAACATATCATATTCTTTAAGCACAGAAAAGAGTTTATCCCTGCCCATTTTTATCCCCGCCTGTTGTAGCATAGGCTTAATTTGGTAGTAAAGCTTTTTCCCGCCAAGCCTTGGTAATAGCTTCCTTTGCTCTTCTGAAAATTGTTTGAGTACTCTTCTGTCTTCGGCTATTATACCAAAGTGAAGTTATATTTAGTCTAATTTTGTTTATTTCGTTTTTTTTGCTACTTTTAGACTAAATTATAAATCACTATTATGGCATTACCAAAATATATTAAAGTAAAAGAAACAATGGTTGAGCTTAAGGCACTTTTAAAAAAGGCCTCT
>JANYCO010000484.1 GCA_025360235.1 Cytophagales bacterium | reverse complement strand
GGAAGGTGACTCCGGACAATTTCCTCCTCCTATTGAAAGAAAAACAGGAAGAAATTCAGATTGGAAACACTTAAGCAATTCCAATATTATTTCCATGCCTGATAAATGGGAGTACCCTTGGTATGCAGCCTGGGATCTGGCTTTTCATACAATTCCTATTTCAAGAATAGATCCGGATTTTGCAAAACGTCAGCTAGTAATTATGGTGCGCGAATATTATATGCACCCCAACGGACAAATGCCCGCTTACGAATGGAATTTTGGTGATGTGAATCCTCCTGTGCATGCCTGGGCTACCTGGCGCGTATACGAGATCGACAAAGAGATGAACGGAGGTGTTGCGGATCTTGATTTTTTGGAAAGAGTATTTCACAAATTGCTTTTGAATTTTACCTGGTGGGTAAACCGGAAAGATGCTGAAGGAAATAATATTTTTCAAGGTGGTTTTCTTGGACTAGATAACATTGGCGTTTTCGACCGCAGTAAACCACTTCCTACAGGCGGTAGTATTCAACAGGCAGACGGAACAAGTTGGATGGCAATGTATGCACTGAACATGTTACGTATCGCTACAGAGTTATCTCTAAAAAATCCTGCTTATCAGGATCTGGCTTCTAAATTCTTTGAGCACTACCTGCATATCGCTGAAGCGATGAACAGCATTGGCGATAATAATATGAGTCTTTGGGATGAAGAAGATGGGTTCTATTATGATGTACTCCAGTTTCCAAGCGGACAAACCATGCCGATGAAAATCCGTTCGATGGTAGGGTTGATTCCTTTGTTTGCGGTGGAAACTATTACACCCGAGTTGTTGGAAAAACTTCCTGATTTTAAACGACGCGTCGATTGGGTATTAGCAAATAAACCAAAATTGGCGGCACTTGTTTCCCGTTGGAACGAGAGTGGTAAAGGAGAAATTCGTTTGCTTTCATTACTTCGCGGGCATCGGATAAAAGCAATTTTAAAAAGAATGCTCGACGAATCAGAATTTCTTTCTACTTATGGGATTCGTGCGCTTTCAAAATACCATAAAAAATATCCTTACGTTTTTAAACATAACGATACCAATTTTACCGTTTCGTATTTACCTGCCGAATCAGACTCCAGTATTTTTGGTGGTAACTCCAACTGGCGTGGACCAATATGGTTTCCGGTAAATTATATGATTGTCGAGTCGCTGATCAAATTTCATAATTATTACGGCGATGATTTTAAAGTGGAGTATCCTACAGGTTCAGGAAAACTGCTTTCTCTTCGTCAGGTAGCAGAACGCTTAAGTAAGCGCATGATGCGAATTTTTATTCGAAACAAAGAAGGCAACAGACCTGTCTTTGGAGATTACACAAAATTGCAACTGGACCCATACTTCAGAGACAATATTTTATTCTACGAATATTTTGACGGCGATACAGGAAGAGGTGTAGGCGCATCACATCAAACCGGCTGGACGGGATTGATTGCAGATTTGATTTATGAGTTTTGCGACAGACAGGATGTTAGTAAACTGTAACAGTAAAAAATAAATAACGATCTAAAAGCCCGACTCTTCTTTGTAAGAAGTCGGGCTTTTAGATCGTTAATAAAAGTTAATGTGCTAATACAATTGATTTTTTGGCAGTGATTTTTCCGTTTTCATAAAGAATACAGAAGTAAGTTCCGTTTTCTAAATTCTCTCCAGAAAATGAGAAAGTATTCGCGCTGAAAGTTCCGGTTGCTTCTTTTATTTTACTTCCTATGCTGTTAAAGATTATAACATTTGCATTTTCAGCAGAAGTGTTAAAGTCAATAGTTATAGCATTTGTAAAAGGATTAGGGTAGCAATTTAATTTTACAGAAGTAGCTTCTACAGCATTATTATCAGTGCTGATGTCTCCCATTCTAAAATCTGTTGCTCCAGATCCATTGATACAATCGTTCATCACTTTTACATAATTTCCACCAAAACCAACAATCTCTTTGTTGGCATCAAGATCTATCTGAGCAAGAAACCTTGGGTGAGAGTTTTGACTCAACCAGCCATTGTTAACGGTATAGCCTACTACCGCACCGTCTTCTTTTGAAGGGCATTCCAAACCAGTACCTGCTAGGTTAATGCTCGTATAGATTTTGTCATCATTAAATCCCACTGCATCTTAGTAGCCATCACCGTGTACATCTCCTATAAGTCTTGGATGAGCATTTCTTCCATAAATGGACAGGAAAGAAAATTATAATCTAAGATTGGATGTTGGAATTGGCCAGGATATGAAAGGACTCTATCTTAGTTTTGCAGAAGCGTTTTAACCAGGTAGATGAATGTCAGATAATCCTTTCTTATTTTCTGATAACAACTTTACTATTAAACTTGATTCCTGTTCCACTACCAACAATTGAGTACAACCCATTTTGAAGATCGTTACCAATGTTAGAGAGTACAATTTGTGATTGGTTACCGGAAACGGTTTTCTGCATTACACAGCTTCCTTCAGTATTGTATAACTTAATTAAAATTTCAGAATTATCTGATTGCAGCAGCTCTGGAATTAGAATGTTTACATCATCTCCTGCGCCTATCATTGTTGGATAAATGGAAGCCTGTAATCCATTTGTTGTGTTTACCGCAACTATATTTGTATAAATATATTCACCATTAATATCGGTTTGTTTTATTCTGTAATAAGAGATACCACTAAATGGATGTATATCCACAGCATGGTAACTGTTTTTCTGAGTAGTAGTACCTGCTCCTTTTACTTTTGTGACCTCTTCAAAGTAAATTCCGTTTGAACTTTTCTCAACAGTAAAGTAATCGTTGTTTTTTTCTGAAGCAGTACTCCAGTCCAAATTCACTACAGCGTCTTTAGAAGTAGCTTCAAAAGAAATAAATTGAACCGGCAAGACAACTGGGAATCCAAAAGTAAATGGGCTGAAGGAACTGATAAGTTGACTTGTTACGGTTCCTGTAGCACTTGTTCCTGTAGTTCCTCCTGCTTGTGTTTCACTTATCCAGCTTGCCACAGGGAAATGTGCTACAAGTACATCTACTAAATTTCCAATCCCACTTCTTACGCCATTTTCCCAATATAAAGTTACTGTAGCATTGTCAGAGCCAGATGTTCTGCTGAGCATCCAGTATTCAACAGTGCTTACATTATTTAAAGGAGCTGTTATACTTGTAGTATTGGAATAAGGTGCATTAAAATATTGTGCATCGAATGCAGCTGTTACAGAAGCAGGCGCAGAGATTCCTAATCTTGCCCAAATTGTGGTGTTGCCCAAGGGAAATACAAAAGCATCGTTTCCTACTTTTCTCATAGGACCGTCTACAAAACTGGTATCCGATCCAGAAGTAGATGTAGCATCGTCGTTTAATGTAAGAAGGTTAATCGCAGTTGTACTAACGATACCGTTTGTCATCTCAAGACCTCCATTCACAAAAACGGGGAGTAATAAAGTTGTAGTAGTAGTTGAAACTGTTTTGTTTTGTTCCATATAGTCAAACGTTACAAACGGTGCGGTACCACTAATAGTGGAAGGGGTAGCTCCATTAAAGGTAACGGTTCTGGCATTGGTTGTAAAAGAACTGTTGTCTACAAAATTTCCAGCTATGTTTATTGATTCGTTTAGAATTATATTTGCGCCTGTCGCAATAGTAAGATTGTTAAAATTAGTTGTTCCTAATCCATTTATATATTGAGGACTTCCATCAAATGTAACGGTAGAAGTACCACCGTTCAGTGTTCCATTATTTGTCATGTTGCCTGATATCAGATGGCTTAAAGCAGTTCCTGCATTAAAGATTGACCCAATACCTATATTCAAGTCTTGAGCAATAGCCCAGGAAGTAGGAGGGCTAACGCCTGCCGCATTAGTATTGCTCACAGTAACAGTATTCAACGAAGGATTTACAGATTGAATGGTAATAGGTGCAGTCCCTGCAAATTCTACTTCTCCTGTACTTGTAAATGACCCACCCGCAGCATCAAGTTTTATTGTTCCGCTGGCAGAGAATGGAGCGCCGGGACTGAATTTTAATTTTCCGCTACTTGTTACTGTTCCGTTATTTGTAAAATTTCCATAAAAATTGTGTGTTAATGCACCACCGCCGAAAGCTGCACCAGCTGCTATATTACAAGCTACAAAAACAGTCCATGGCGCACCAGGTGTAATAGCGCCTCCGGTGTTGTTAATATTAACGGTAGCAAAATTTGGAGAACTCGTTGAGTTGGCAATGGGTGCAAAAGTACCATTGAAGTTTACCACCCCAGTTGAGGTAGAAGTTACAGCGTTCAACAATTGGAATGTTTGTACTCTGGTCCCTGTGAAAGTTACTATTCCATTACTTATCAAAGAGCCTTTATTAGTTAAGTCACCATCAAGACTTGAGTTACTGGCAGCAAAACTAAAAAATCCTCCTGCATCTACAAATAGATTTCCTGCTATGGCTAAGTCTCCACTGGTAATTGTATAAGAGCCGGTAAGCACATTAAGATTATTTATTGTAGTTGTTCCAACGAAATTTTTGGAGGTGCCATTTAAGATCAATGTACTGGTTGCAGGCGTGTAAGTCCCGTTGTTGGTGAAGTGCCCGTACAATGTTAAGTTACAAGTGTCAGGGTTCAGCGTTGCTCCTGCATTAATTAATAAGTCTCCATTTACGGTAACACTGCCGAGTAAAGTTTTAGGAGTACTTGTACCGTTAGTGAACGTAAGGTTTCCAAAATCTAAGTCCAAAACATTTTGTGCAATTGCGCCATAAAATTCTACAGTACTTGTATTATCAATTATTACACTAATATAATAATTAGGAAAATTAGCAGCACCAGCTACTTTTAAAGAACAAGATGGTCCAAGTGTTAGATTGCCTCCAGGATTACTTCTATCAGCCAAATAGGTTGATACGTCTACGGTTCCGGAAGAGATTAGTAGGTCACTGTTCAAGATCAGATCTCCAGTGAGCGTTAATGTACCGGCTGATTTATTTACCATAATGGTATTGAAAGTGTTGGCATTTACGGTTTGATTTACGTTGCTGTTAAAGTTTACGGTACCATTGTTTACTGTAAATGTTCCGTTGTTTGTCCAGTTGCCTCCAATATTTATTCTTGTTCCCATTTCAATAAAATTGGTGCCAGTGCCAATAGTAATATTTCCGGCTACAGTAATAGTATCTAATATTGCCAGTTCACCTCCAATGCTAGTGCTAAGGCTTCCATTGATAACAGCAGGAAAGTTAATAGAAGCACGTTCGGTAGATTTAGTAAAGGAAAGATTATTGTAAATAAGAGGTGCTACTAATTGTGACATGCCACCGGAGTAGGTGACCGTACCTGTTCCGGCAGTAAAATTTCCTGAAGTGTAATTGTGATTTCCTGAAATAATTAAATTTCCATTTCCTGAAAAAGTGACCCCGCCTGTTGCTTTTTGATTTAGGTCACTTTGAATAGTGGCCGTACCTGTACCTATTCTTAGAGTTATATCATGTCCGTTTGTTCCATCGCTCAGATCCACATTTGTTCCAACAGTTAACGTTCCTGAAGCAACATCCAGAATATGAGAAGCGGCAGTCAGCCATTCTCCTTTAGTGCCACCAACAGCATTTAGTGAACCACTATTTATAGTAAGGATACTTGATTGTCCGCTCCCAAAGCGAAGTATATTTACTACCTGAGCAGAATTGATAACCGGATTATTGGTAAATGAACTTTGTCCTATCTGAGCATCATCGGTGGACGATGGAATTCTATTGCTCATATTAGATCCGGATATTGTAGTCCAGTTGGAAGGGTTCTCCCAGACGCTGCTAACCGAGCCATTCCAACGCACCACGTTTCTTAAGCCTGAAAAGGTCCATCTTCCTGTCAAGGCAGTGATTCCTGTTTTTTCTACGTAATTGGAAACAGTACTTCTGGTAGTTAGACCAATACTATCCCATACAGAGGTGCCAGAATTAAATTTGTAATCGGAAAGATTTGGTTCGTCAAAAGCATTTAATTCGTTGTCCTCATAATGCATTCGTAAAGTTGCGCTTGTAAAAGTTCCCACAGGAATAGAAATATCATACTCTCTTGTCACACATTCCTGTGCCGGATTAAAATCAGTTATGATTCCAATAATCACAGTTATAGTAACGGAATTTAGAGAAGCAGAAGGCGTTGTAAAAGTGATCGCATTTTGTAACCCTTCAAAATAATATGACGTACCACTTACAAAAGCATGGCTATGTGTGATGGTTCCTATGATCAGCCCGGCTCCTGTACGTGCTCCGGTAATTGTAACAGAATAGGCACCGGTTTTGATATTGCCACTTGTCATGGTCAGGTTGTTTGTAATTTCATTATTAGAGAATGTAACCCATACCAATGCACTACTTTTATTTACTATTATATTGTTAAATGTGCTTGTGCCCTTAATGGTAGCTGCATTTGCTCCTAGCAGGGAAACCGTTGAGGTACCACATGTAAATGTTCCATTATTCGTAAAGTGACGGTACAACGAAAAAGTAAAAGTAGAAGCATTAAAACTAACACCTGAATTAATTGTAAAATCATTATTTACCGTAATTGTTCCGGTCGCAGTTTTTGTACCACCGTTTGCCATTATAAGATTGCTGTAAGTGGCACTAACAATACTCTGAGCTCCAGAGGAGTTGAATTGTACTATATTGGGGGCACTTGTCGTAACATTCAATGTTCCTGTTTTTACAAAAATATTTGCAATGCCAAGTACCGAAAGTGTTCCTAAGCGTAATGTTTTTCCACTGGCGATAGTTACGTTATATAAATTTGCTGTACCCGAAAGTACTGTGCTTCCATTAAAAGTAACTGTTCCAATAGTAGAAGTAAAAGATCCTGCGAGTGAAACAGGAAAATTTGAAATTATAGCAAAGTCATTGGACGTTGAAATACTGCCTAATATATTTAATGTTGAAAAGGAAATAGTTCCTGAGCCATTAATAACTTTAGAAGTTCCAGCCATAGTAATCGTGCCACTTGTTGCAGAAAATGTTCCATTCACCGTAAAATCTCCTGCTATAGTAAATGTTCCGGTTGTAGTTATGGTTCCTGTTATAAATAGATTATAAAAACTTAATTTTGTTCCCGAAATAACTTTTGCTGCTCCTGTAATAGTCGTTAGTCCACCTGTATTGTGTGTGAATTTACCAGATCCGGAAGAAGCAATGTTTCCTGAAACATTAATAGAAGTTGTGCCCAATGCAGTTATCCCGACTGCAGAAAAAGTGAGGTTGTAAAAATTATTAGTCCCTGTACCGCTTAAAATAGCATTCGCTCCACTATAGGTAGCCGTTGAAGTATTTCCGTTGAAAATTCCATTATTGATCCAGTTTGCTTTAAACGTATGAGAAAATGTACTCCCATTAAATGTACTGGAAGCGTCAAGATTTACATCACGTCCAATTGTAAGATTTGCTCCTGCAGTGAAACTTACACCCGTTCCTCCCCCTGCATAACTGGTTAGACTACCTGCCAATGTCATTGTGGTGATGGGCATTGTTTTAATTGCCATACCACTGCTGCTGCTGAATGTTAAATTACCATAACTAAATGCAGTAATCGTTTGATTTGTTCCGCAATACTCAACTGTACTGTTAGAAGCAATAGTTACTGTATTATAATTGATTGGAAAACTATTTGTGCCGCCTATTTTCAATTTAGCTCCGGTAGCAATCACAAAACTTCCTCCGGCTGTTGGAGTTCCTCTATCGGCAGTGAACGTTTGCATATCAAAAGTACCCGCATCGAGATAAATTCTTCCGGCAGTATTACTAGTGCAGTTGAGCTGAGGTAAATTTCCGACAAGGTATTTTGTCATTCCTCCACTTATTCTAAGATACCCATAAGTATAAGCATTGCTTACATTCTGATCAATCACTGCTGAAGCATAGTTTACTGTACCTTTTCCGTTTAACGTTATCACTCCAGATTGAGCATAATTATTTGTAAAATTTAATGCTTTTACCATTAATGTACCACCCGAATTTAAGTTAAGTGTACCGGTTCCCAAAACAGTAAAAGAAGCAGTAGGGTCGATTGTTCCATTTACTAACAAATCTGTATTGATTGTAATATTATTTGCAAGTGTAACAGTACTTCCTGAATTGATGGCGACTTTCATAAAAACAGCAGTTCCTGTAATACTTTGAGCCGCTCCTGAAAAAGTTACAAGAGCAGTAGCATTTGTTGCCGAATAAGTACCGGAGTTTGTCCAGTTTCCTTTCACTGTAATAACAGTACCGGCAGTATTATGCAACACCGTTCCATTACTACCGATGGTGATATTTCCAGAGATGTTTATATTTTTTGCTACTGTTAAAGTAGAATTAATACCGTTTGCTCCTATTGTCAGCGTTTTACAATTGGCTGTTGAGCCTGGTAACAAGGAAGGCTGAAAACCTCCTGTAAAGTTCACATCACCTATTATAACATCTTTAGAAGAAGAAGGAGTTCCAGAAGTCCAGTTGCCGGAATTATTCCAGTCTGTATTTACAGTACCTTTCCAGGAGGTTTGTGCGAAACTGCTTAATGGTAATATAAAAACAAGTAGTAGTAATATTTTTTTCATATTGGATACGATTTATATAAATTTTATTCTTTGTGATTTAAAACTTACGTGTTTCTGTATACCGTTCCAATAATGAAAAGTTGTCCAAAAATTTTAAAATAGGGATATATTTAGTGAAGTATTGTAAAAATACGGATTGGAAAAATCAGTAATAAAGCAGGCGTAAATATCTACATTGAAATTGAAAGAAGAATTTTTTCTTCTTATCTGGAAAAATAGTTGCCGCAAATAAAGGTAGCATTACATTTCTATACATTTTCCATTTGTCATGAATTGTCTCTAAGTGGTATTCTGCACTATATGTCTATTCCTGATGATAAATACTGTTCGTAACTATAGGTATTAATGCGTATTAATTTCTGACGCAACAATATATTATTCTTTTGTGACTCTTTTTCTACAACTACCTAATACCATTCTACGTAAATGTTGGTATGAAGATTCTACAAAAAAAATTTTCACGAGCCGAAGGATGGACAATAGTAAGAAAAGACGATTGTGACTTTTCATTATGTAATCTTGTGTTGATTTTTGCTAGCAAGGAAATTCTTTCGGATGGTGCTATTTATAATTCCTTCAAAATGGAGTACCCTATGGCAGATATTCTAATGAATTCAACTGCAGGAGAAATTTTGGATATTCAGGTAAATGACAATACTATTTCGCTCACCGCAATTTTATTTGAAAAAACGAGCCTAAAAACAGCCAACATTAGTATCGATAAAGTAAATGGTAGTTATGAAGCAGGTAAATATTTGGCTGAACAATTTGATCCAATTGATTTAAAAAATATTTTAGTGATTTCGGATGGCCAAAAAGTTAACGGTAGTGAGCTTGTAGTAGGTCTTCAAAAACACCTGCCTAAAGAAACTATTATAACCGGAGGTTTAGCAGGTGATGGTGCAAGATTTCAAAAGACGTTAGTAGGATTGAACGAAGAGCCTGTTGAAGGAAGAATTGTTGCAATAGGTTTTTATGGGGGTTCCCTTTCAATTACGTATGGAAGTGTGGGTGGTTGGAATTCTTTCGGACCGGAACGATTGATTACAAAATCAAAAGCAAATGTATTGTACGAACTTGATGGAAAACCTGCCTTGGATATATACAAACGCTATCTTGGCGAATATGCAAATGAATTGCCAGGATCTGCGCTCCTATTCCCTTTAAGCATCAGAACCAATGAAAAAGAAGCCCTATTAGTCAGAACCATTTTATCCATTAGCGAGTCTGAAAAAAGTCTCACTTTTGCGGGAAATATGCCTGAAAAATCTTATGCGCGATTAATGAAAGCTGATCTTGATAAATTAATAGAAGGCGCTTCTGAGGCTGCGCAAAATACGATAGCAAATAATAAGGTGGCTCCGGACCTTACCATTCTCATAAGTTGTGTAGGAAGAAAGCTTGTTTTGGACCAGCGTATTGAAGAAGAAGTGGAAGTAATAAGGATGATCTATGGTAGTAAAACCAGTATTACTGGATTTTACTCCTATGGTGAAATATCTCCTTCTTTAAAGTTTAACAAATGCGAATTACATAATCAGACTATGACCATTACTACATTTACAGAGGAGTAAACTATGTTGAACAAACTTTTACAAAGACAGATTCACAAACATCTTGGAGGGGAGGAGGATTTGCCCGAGAACTTCAAAACGTTGCTTAAGATTATAAGTGAATCTTATGATCATTATGATAAAGATCGTAAAATGCTTGAGCGCTCTATTGATCTAAGTTCTATTGAAATGATAGAACTAAACAATCAGCTTCGGAAAGATATTCTTGAACTTAAAGAAGCAAAAAATAAAATTGAGAAGAGCGAAGCAAACCTTCAAACAATTTTTAATAATACCAAGACTTCCTATATTCTTCTTGATTCTGAATGTCGCATACAATCGTTTAATCCTGTGGCCAATCTCTGGGCTGTAAATTCACTAGATGCGCATTTGGCAGAAGGAAAATTTTGGTGGAATTATTTTCCGGACAAACTTCATAAAGAACTAAAAGAAAAAGGAAGAATTATCTTGAATGGAAATACCATTAAGGAGGTAGTTCGTTTTCAGCAAATCGATAATTCCACAGGTTATTATGAAATGGTAGCAAGTCCTGTAGTAAATAATGAAAGGAAAGTATTGGGTATTTGTATTAGCTTTAACGACACTACTGAACGCATACTGACAGAGCTTGAGCGGGAAAAAATGACATCTGATATTATTCAGCGAAATAAAAATCTGGAACAATTTTCTTATATCGTTTCGCATAATTTAAGAGCTCCGGTTGCAAACATTATAGGTCTGTCTTTAGCCATACAAGATTCCGATAACGAAGATACCAAAAACGATCTTCTTGATGGACTATATTTTTCTACCCTAAAATTAGATGAAGTAATTTTGGATCTTACCAATATTCTTCAGGTAAAGCATGAAATAAATGAACGCAAAGAGACCATCTCCTTTTCTCATGTATCAAATGACATTTATTTAAGCATTAAAAAACAATTGAAAATGTCAAATGCTATGGTAAGATGGGACTTTTCCGAAGTCGATAAGATGCAAACATTTAAAAGCTATCTACAAAGTATTTTTTATAACCTAATAAGCAACAGTGTTAAATACAGGCAACCTAATATAGCTCCTTTGATTGAAATTAAGAGCCATAAAATCAACAACAAGATCCAATTACTATTCAGGGATAATTGTATGGGTATAGACTTGCAAAAAAATGGAGACCAGATATTTGGATTGTATAAACGTTTTCATAATAAAGAAGCAGAAGGGAAAGGGTTAGGATTATTTATGGTCAAAACGCAAGTAGAAGCAATTGGAGGAAAAATTTCCGTAAAAAGTGAAGTAAATAAAGGGACAGAGTTTGAGATTGAATTTGAACTATAAACATTGAAGAGTATGAAAAAATTTTCTCATTTTATTATTATTGATGATGACTATGTTAATAATATGCTTTGTGGCGTAATCATTCGAAAAGTAATGGAAAACTCTGATATTAAAACGTTCACTATACCTGAAGAAGGATTTGATTATCTAGCGAATAAATGTTACGTCAAAGAAGAGACTGCAGCCGTTCTTCTTGATATTAATATGCCTGGTTGGACAGGTTGGGTATTCCTGGAACATTTCGAAAAATTAAGTGAACAAATAAAAAGTAATATTAAAATATATATGCTTTCATCTTCTGTTAATCCAGAGGATACAGAACGAGCCAGGATATGTAAAAATGTAGTTGACTTTTTGATAAAACCGCTGACAAAGGAGAAGGTACTTTCTATATTATCTTGATAACTCATTCAATTGTCATCGACTTTCCTATTGTGGGATACCACCCCTAATTCATCATCAAATCAATCTTAAAACTCCTGAATAAACCCGATCGAAAACCCAAGTCCTTTTGCGCTAAGCTTCTTTATTTCGGTTGGAGCGGTTTTAAGATTGGCGAACGGATTAGCAGAATCATAATATTTAGTAGCATTAAAATTCCCATCCTGGTATTTGAATCCCGCTACAATATTACTATTGCCAAAAAGTAATTCAGCACCAACTATCCCGAACGGTGCTATCATTGGGTCGTACCGCGCATATACAATGTCTCTATAAGGGCCGTAGCGATCTTCCAGGTAAAGTCTTCCGGAACCATTGAATCCAATTCCTCCGCCTAAAAAAATATTTACCGTTCTGTAATCTCTTTTTACAATTGGATAAAGAAATTTAAGACTTGGGTGCAGATAAAATTTATTAAACCTGCCAATAAAAGTTTCACCAGTGCTGTAACTCCTGTTAAAACTGTTGATCATTACTCCGGCTTCCAGTTCCAGAGACAGGTATTTATGTAATTTGTATCCGCCAAATATATTTACCCCCTTACCTGTAAAGCCTCCTAGTGCATAGGTATATCCACCATAACTAATATTTAAATTTTGAAAATTAGAGGCGTACTGCACCGTAAGCCCTGCGCGCCATCTGTTACCTTCCACGGTTTTCTTATTTTGACTATAGCCATTGGAAAGAATTAGTATTAACAGAATAAAAATAACGAAAAGAGCTTTTCTTGTTTTCATAATTCATTTGTTGTCTGAAAATAGTTCTCAAAAAAAAACCTCAAGAAATATTGAGGTTTTTTTGAATTATTATTTTTACAATTTTCTTTTAACTTCTTTTTCCTCAAAGGATTCAATGATGTCACCTTCCAGTATGTCATTGAAATTTACCACACTGATACCACATTCAAAACCAAATTTGATCTCGCTTCGGTCTTCTTTGATGTGTTTTAGCGCATCAATTTTACCGGTATGCATCACGATACCATCGCGTATCACGCGCACCTGATTATTACGTTTGATGACACCTTCTGTTACGTATGAACCAGCTATCGTTCCTATTTTAGAAATTTTGAACACTACTCTTACTTCCGCCGAACCAACGATTATTTCTTCTACCTTCGGCTCTAACATACCTTCCATCGCAGCTTTCACTTCGTTGATCGCATCGTAGATAATAGAATATAGACGGATCTCGATCTCTTCTTTCTCTGCCACTTTTCGTGAACTTTGAGAAGGTCTTACCTGGAATCCGACAATGATCGCATCGGATGCAGAGGCTAAGAGTACATCTGATTCAGAAATAGCACCTACGCCTTTGTGTATGATTCTTACCTGAATTTCTTCCGTTGATAATTTTAGTAATGAGTCAGAAAGCGCTTCTACTGAACCATCCACATCACCTTTTACGATAATGTTAAGTTCTTTAAAGTTTCCAATCGCAAGACGTCTTCCGATCTCGTCAAGCGTAATATGTTTCTTCGTACGGATCGATTGTTCACGGATCAACTGCTCACGTTTAGTAGCAATCTCTCTTGCTTCACGTTCTTCCATTACCTGCAATTTATCACCAGCTTGTGGAGCACCATTCAATCCAAGTATTTGAACAGGTGTTGATGGGCCTGCTTTTGTAATTTTAGTTCCTCTGTGGTCGAACATTGCTTTCACACGTCCGAAATTAGCTCCTGCCAGAATTACGTCTCCAATACTTAATGTACCGGATTGTACCATGGCTGTAGCAAGGTATCCACGGCCTTTATCAAGCGATGCTTCAATAATAGCACCTACGGCATTTTTATCCGGATTTGCTTTCAGGTCAAGGATCTCAGCTTCCAGCAATACTTTTTCAAGAAGTTCAGGAATACCGATACCAGACTTAGCAGAAATTAATTCGCATTGGTATTTACCACCCCAGTCTTCTACAAGAATATTTTCTTTAGAAAGTTCTTCTTTGATTTTATCAGGATTGGCTGCAGGTTTATCAATTTTATTTATCGCAATAACGATCGGCACACCAGCCACAATAGCATGGTTGATAGCTTCCTTTGTTTGAGGCATCACGTTGTCGTCAGCTGCCACTACTATAATAACGATATCTGTAATTTTAGCTCCCCTTGCACGCATCGCAGTAAAAGCTTCGTGACCTGGAGTATCCAGAAATGTAATTTGTTTTCCTGAATCGGTAGTTACATTGTATGCTCCGATGTGCTGAGTGATTCCACCTGCTTCACCAGACGCAACTTTTGATTTTCTTATATAATCAAGAAGGGATGTTTTACCATGGTCAACGTGTCCCATTATGGTAACAATAGGAGCACGTGGTTTTAAATCTTCTTCTTTGTCAGCTTCAATTTCTACCGCTTCAACTTCTTCTTCTGCAGAAGTAAATTGTACATCGTAACCAAATTCATCGGCGATAACTGTAATCGCTTCTGCATCGAGTCGTTGGTTGATGGAAACGAACATTCCCAATCCCATACATGCAGAGATGATTTGTGTAACGGAAACTTCCATCATAGACGCTAAGTCATTAGCAGAAATGAATTCGGTAACTTTTAATGTTTTTGCCTCTTCTTTTTCCTGAAGTAATCGCTCTTCATTTGCTTCAGCATAGGCGTTTCTCTTATCTTTCCTGTATTTAGCTCTGTTTCCACCTGTCGCTGCTGTTCCGCTACTGCTTAGTTTAGCAAGTGTAGATTTTATTTTATCCTGAATTTCT
>JANYCO010000464.1 GCA_025360235.1 Cytophagales bacterium | reverse complement strand
CGAGGAGATGATCACCGAAACAGATTCGCTAAATACTGTTGAGCTGGATAAATATTTCGTTATACTTCCCTCTACCCTAATGAATTGGAAAGAAGAGGCTTTTATCGCTCATTTTAAAGGCAAAAAAGTAACATTAGGATTTAAGTACAATTCAGGGACCAATACAGACTGGTTGTCGGTAGAAGATTTAAGAAAGCAAATTAAACT
Source organism: Cytophagales bacterium (assembly GCA_025360235.1). Taxonomy (GTDB): domain Bacteria; phylum Bacteroidota; class Bacteroidia; order Cytophagales; family Cytophagaceae; genus JANYCO01. Next base: position 4,575 of record JANYCO010000464.1, on the reverse strand, counting down.
ACACGTTGATCCTTTGTTTACTATATAAATGCTAAGTTCAAGTACTTTTAAAAATATTCCTTATGGGAAACAGGAAATTAATCAGGCAGATATTGATGCCGTAGTTTCTGTTTTAAAATCTGATTTTCTCACTCAGGGTCCATCGGTGCTGGAGTTTGAAAAGGCATTTGCTTCTTATATCGGCGTTAATTATGCTGTTGCGGTATCCAATGGTACCGCGGCTTTACATTTATGTACTTTGGTATTAGGGGTAAGCAAAGGTAAAAAAGTAATTACCACCCCCATTACTTTTGCAGCTTCAGCCAATTGTGTGAGGTATTGTGAAGGAGAGATAGAATTGATAGACATCGATCCTGAAACGGCTTTAATAGATCTTGATAAATTATATGCGCTATTAAAAGCGAAGCCTAAAGGAGCCTATTCAGGTATTATTACTGTTGATTTTGCAGGGTATCCGGTAGATTTGGAAAAGGTAAGAAAGATTGCAGATGAATTTGGACTTTGGATTATCGAAGATGCATGCCATGCACCTGGTGGTTATTTCATAGATTCGAAAGGAGTAAAACAAAATTGTGGGAATGGTCAGTACGCAGACCTTGCTATCTTTTCCTTTCATCCTGTAAAACACATTGCTACGGGTGAAGGAGGTATGATTACAACAAACAATAAAGAATTATACCAAAAACTACTATTACTCCGTTCACATGGAATTACGAAAGAGCCGGAAAAATTTGTCAACGACGCTGCTCTAATAGAGCAAGGAGGTTGGTATATGGAAATGCAAACGCTGGGTTATAATTACCGGCTTTCGGATTTGCAGGCAGCCCTTGGTATTTCTCAGCTTGCCCGCGCTAAAGAAAATCTCAAAAAAAGAAAACAAATCGCCGCTGTATACGACAAAGCATTTGAAGGAACAAATATAAAGATTCTAAAAAATAATCAGAAGAGCAGTCATGCCTATCACCTCTATGTTATTTTGGTAGAAAATAGAAAGGCGCTTTATAATTATCTGAGAGAAAATAATATATTCAGTCAGGTACATTATATTCCAGTACATCTAATGCCCTATTACCAGGAGCTGGGTTGGAAGAAGGGAGATCTGCCACTTGCAGAAAAATATTATGAATTATGTTTAAGTATTCCGATGTATCCTTCTCTTAGCATGGAGGAACAAGGTTTTGTAATAGAAAAAATTTTAAACTTCAGTAAGTAAATTAGTATGCGTTCGTACTACAGTCATTTGCAAGCCACTAAAAGTGCAGGAGAAGAGATTCCAATTTCTCAAAAACCTGTATTCCGTTCTTCCGCTGTATTCCCTGTATTGCATAGTAAGATTTATTTTACAAGGGTCATGTTCATGGGCTATTGGCTTGTGAAAAGAAACATTACTGAAATAGGTTTACTTTATACACTTCGTAACGACAAAGGTCTGATTATTTCAAGAAAATATCTGCTAATCGATTCTGCCAAGGCTTTTACTATTGAAATTGGTGAATTTGCGGAGGAGATCAAAAAGAACAATAATATTGACGACTTCATGGGTTCTTTGGAACTGGAAATTTTTTCTACCAAAGACCTGGTGTTCCCCTATCCGGCTTTTGTTTTAGTGTATTACAACGATCATTTTAGTACAGCAGTTCATACAGTAGGAAGAATTTATAACGACATAGAAGATCTTACGGTAAACGAAGAATATAAAGTAAGAGAGTCCGGTTTTGATATTTATGGGGACGATGGTATGGAGCCGTTTATTGCCCTTACCAATGGCCCAATGAGAAATGAGAAACCGGTAATTCAGTATAAAATAAATAAATCGGAAGGTGTAGAGCTTTCAGGTGAATTTTCAATTCCTAAACTTGCTCCCTTTGAAACCACTTTTATAAAATTGAAGGAGTATATAAAATTAAAAGAGCTGCTTGGAGGAAATTCAGGCTCGATTAAATTCGGACATAATTTTGAAGGATTTTTTCCGAGGTTTTTGGTGGGGAATATGGATGTAAAATCCAACGCCATTAGCATTACCCATTCCTATTACGATTGTTCAGAATTGAAAGATGAAAAATCGTATTGGAACAGGATTGATGCAACCTTTGATGATAGTGCGGTAGCAGTACCCTTGTATATTGAAAATGATTATTATACTCATCTGGCTATTTATCCGATTTTTTCTCCTTCTGATTTCACACTTTCTTTTGATTTTTACAATCAGCAAGGAGTATTGAAAGGGAGATTGGTTCAATACAAACCAATAAGAAGTGCAGAAAACAAATACGAGATTATAGATTTTGGTAAAATAATTTTCAAAGAAGGATTTGATACCGCTACTATAAAATCAGTCAACATAAAGTGCAATTGGGAGGATAAATCAAAAATCCCGACCAGGGTGAAATTTGGAATGAATGTAGGTGTTAACAATAGAGACGTTAAATTTCCATCAAACATTTGTTTTGCCCCGCTCTTGGGAAATCCTAAAGTGTTAAAGAAAAAAGGAACATTTCGCTGGGCCCCTTTTATAAATATTGGAAGGTCAGAAATAATAATTACCAATTCTGCTCCGTTGAAAGAATACAGTCAAACAGCGAATGTGGTGCTTAAATTTTACAGAGAACAAGACGACGTAGTATTGGAGAGGACAGTTTCGATAAAAGCGAATGCTATTGAAATAGTGTGTTCAGAAGAGGCAGCACTAAAGGAGTTCTTCTCAGAAAGTACGGGTTGGCTTACGGCCGATTCAGATAGTCCTTTTGTGAACGGTTGGTATTTTGACTTTCATCAAAATGGCGCAGTAGCAGCCGATCATGTCTTTTAAATTAAGTATAAATTAAAAATATTCTTATGATAGAGTTGCCCGATTATTCTAAAAGTTTTCAATACGAAAATAATTTCTATTTAGCATCTGATGTAAATAGAATGGCAAAGGTAATGGCTCATTACGATTTATTTAAACATACCATTGATATACCGGGAGCGATTGTTGAATGCGGTGTTTTTAAAGGAGCTTCCCTTGTGCGTTTTGCTGCGTTCAGAAGTTTATTGTGTAATGCCTTAGCAAAAAAAATAATTGGATTTGATGCTTTTGGAGAATTCCCCGAAACAGACTTTGAGGAGGATAAAAAATGGAGAGATAAGTTCGTGGCGGATAGTGGGGAGCAGGGTATTGGTGAAGATCAGCTTATGGAGGTACTGAAGCATAAGAAATGTGATGAGAATGTTACATTAATAAAAGGAGATGTTGTAAAAACCATTCCAGAATATCTTAAAAATAATCCCGAGCTAAAAGTATCATTTTTAAATATAGATGTAGATGTTTACGAACCTACAAAAGCGGTGTTAGAACATTTATATCCGCTTGTAAGTAAAGGAGGGGTAATTTTACTGGATGATTATGCTAATGTTTTCCCTGGGGCCAATAAAGCGGTAGATGATTATTTTAAAGATAAAAATGTTATCATAAAACGTCTTCCGTATTGTGTTACCCCTTGTTATGTTATAAAAAATGATTAATATCAATTAAATATGGAAACACCTCAAATAGCATTCTGGAATGGTAATTTCGGAAAAGAGTACACAGAAAGAAATCCTCAGAACCTTGAAGAATGGGATGCTGTATACAAACACAATTACGGTATGACCAAAACGGATATGAACACTGAATTTCTTTCTGGTTTGGATAGAAACACTAAAATTCTGGAGGTGGGTTGCAATATCGGCTTGCAGTTGTTAGGCCTTCAAAGAATGGGTTTTGCAAATTTATACGGCATAGAATTGCAGGAATATGCTGTGGAAAAAGCCAAGGCGAATACAAAAGGCATCAATATTATCCAAGGTAGTGGTTTTGACCTCCCCTTTAAAGATAACTATTTTGATCTTGTGTATACTGCTGGAGTCTTGATTCATATAGCCCCGGCCGATCATGCAAAATTTATGTCGGAAATGGTGCGGTGTTCAAAAAAATACATTTGGGGATTTGAATATTATAATGATGAGATAAAACAACTAAATTACAGAGGAAATGAAGGGTATATGTGGAAGACCGATTTTGCTGCTGTTTTTCAGAAAAATTTTGGTAACCTAGAATTGATTAATAAAAAAAAATATCCTTATATTTCTGATAGGGAAAAAGGGAATGAGGATGTAATGTTTTTGTTGGAGAAAAAGTAGGAGCAATGAATCCCAAAGTAGGCATTATATCCCAAGCAAGAATGACGAGTACTCGCTTACCTGGAAAGATTCTGATGGAAATTGGTGGAAATCCATTAATTAAATATCATACCGACAGATTAAAATTGAGTAATTACCCATTATTTATCGCAACTACTTTTAATGCTAGTGATAATTTAGTTGTTGATTTTGCAAAAAAAGAGAATGTTTTTTTTTCAAGAGGCTCTGAGGAGAATGTTTTAAGTAGGTTTTATGAATGTGCTAAGGGTAACAGTCTTGATATTATAGTTAGGGTTACTTCTGATTGCCCACTTATTGATGGGTTTCTTATAAGAGATTCAATAAACGAATATTTAAAAATAGCAGATTATAACTTGTATTTATCAAATTGTTTAGAACGTACTTTTCCTAGGG
>JANYCO010000461.1 GCA_025360235.1 Cytophagales bacterium | reverse complement strand
ATCCGCAAACAGTATGTGAAAGAAACATTGAAAGGATCAGATTTTAGACATTAGAAAAAACAGCTCTTGATTTTTATAGTGTGATTGATTAGAAATTTTCAAAAAATAGACATTAGAAGTTAAATTGCGCCTCTTAAATATTTGATATAAAACAGATTATGCAATATTTAAACACAAATTTGCAACAAAAAATCACAGGTATTGAGTATAGTTATCCACACAATATTTATTGCTAATTTACAGCTAGTTACTTTCTATCATAAAAATTAAAGCGGTTCGAATCCCTCTCTCTTCCTACATGAATTTTTTTGTAATTTTAAGCCGAATTTGGTAAATCTCTAGCAAATTCGGCTTTTTGTGTATCATTTTTCTGAAAAATAAATCATACAAAATTTGCATGTGAAGAGAATATAAAAGGCAGAATATCGTAATCTATTATCTTTTTGCAGAAAATTGGCGGTTCTTTGTATTTCAAAGTTAATTAAGTATCTTGTGACTAAGATAAAAAATGCGTCTGAAACGTTACATATCATTTTTTTTACTTTTCTCTCTATTCTTAATATTGAGTCATGACTTTATTCCACATACTCATAAGGATGAGATTGAATTAGAGGCTTATCCTCATGATGATAATGGGTATGAGGAAAGTAATATTTTCTCTTTCTTCCAACATCAGGGTCAATATATTCTGATCTCATCTGAGTTGTCTAAAGACAACATATACAAAAGCGTAGTTTTTGATTTTGTATATGTCCTTTTAGGATATGATTCATCAGGACCTGAACTTGATATACCTCCTAGGATACCAGAAGATTTTATTTGTATCCCACCACCTCATTTAATTTCCTGTGCTCATTTTAGAGCACCTCCATTTTTTATTTCCTGATATTCTATCAGAGTGCATTTCTTATAGACTTGCGCATAATTCCCATTAATATAAGTATTCTATTAAAATTCACAAGGCTGAATAATGTTCATTATTCGATAATATATTATTTTCTATGTTATCAAAAGAAACGAGCTGTTAAACTCTTTTAAATATGTTGGATAAAATCATTCATTTCTCAATAAATAATAAACTCATAATTGGTGTTTGCACGTTGGCTCTAATCCTCTGGGGTGGCTGGTCAGCTACAAAACTGCCTATTGACGCTGTTCCCGACATTACCAATAATCAGGTGATGGTTATCACCGTTTCACCTTCACTGGCGGCACAAGAAATAGAAAGGTTGATTACTTTTCCTGTAGAACGTACTATGGCTACGATTCCTGGCATAGATGAAATTCGTTCTTTTTCAAGGTTTGGATTATCACTTGTTACTATTGTTTTTAAGGATGATGTAGATATTTATTGGGCAAGACAACAGGTAAATGAGCGGCTTAAAATTGCTCAGGATCAGATTCCAAAAGGAATTGGCTCTCCTGAACTTGGACCCGTAACTACTGGTCTTGGAGAAATATATCAATACGTGGTACATGCTAAACCCGGATATGAAAGTAAATATTCTGCTACGGAACTCCGAACCATACAGGATTGGATAGTCAAAAGACAATTGCTTGGAACTCCAGGCGTAGCGGACGTAAGTAGTTTTGGTGGTTATCTTAAAGAATATGAAATAGCCATTAATCCTGATAAGTTAAGAAGCATGAATATAAGTATCGCAGAAATTTTTATTGCGTTACAAAAAAACAATCAGAACACAGGCGGAGCTTACATAGACAAAAGACCTAATGCTTATTTTATTCGTAGCGAAGGTCTAGCCAGTAGTCTTGAGGATATTAGAAATATTGTAGTAAAAAACAGTACAAACGGTACGCCCATATTGATAAGAAATTTGGCAGAAGTGCAGTTTGGACATGCAGTAAGATATGGAGCCTCTACTAGGAATGGAAAAGGAGAGGTAGTGAGTGGAATTGTAATGATGCTGAAAGGAGAAAACTCTTCTCAGGTTATTACCAACATAAAGGAACGTATAAAAATAATTGAAAAAACACTTCCCGAAGGCGTAGCCATCGAAGCATTTCTTGATAGACAAAAATTAGTTGATAATGCTATTTCTACCGTAACCAGAAATCTGGCAGAAGGAGCGTTGATTGTAATATTCGTATTGGTATTACTTCTAGGAAATTTCAGAGCTGGATTTATTGTAGCCTCTGTAATCCCGCTTGCTATGTTATTCGCTATTGCTATGATGAACCTTTTTGGAGTATCAGGAAATCTCATGTCCCTTGGTGCTATAGATTTCGGGCTTATTGTAGATGGTGCGGTTATTATTGTAGAAGCTACCTTACATCATATTGTTGGTAGAGGATACACGCATAAACTTTCTCAGAAAGAAATGGATGATGAAGTATACGATGCTGCTTCAAAAATCAGAAATTCAGCAGCCTTTGGTGAAATTATTATCCTCATAGTTTACCTGCCAATCTTGGCATTGGTCGGTGTTGAAGGTAAAATGTTTAAACCAATGGCACAAACGGTGGCATTTGCCATTATGGGGGCCTTTATTCTTTCTCTTACTTATGTACCAATGGCATCGGCTTTATTTCTCAGTAAAAAAACAGAATACAAAAAAAATATCTCTGATAAAATCATGGGCTTTTTTCATCGTATTTATTCGCCCCTAATAGATAAAGCATTACACCATAAAATGGCAGTTATTATCATCTCTGTTACAATGCTTATAGGAAGTATACTATTGTTTATGAATATGGGCGGAGAATTTATCCCTACGCTGGAAGAAGGGGACTTTGCTATAGAGACGAGGGTATTAACGGGAAGTTCTATTTATGAGACAATTGATGCTACTGAGAAAGCGGCTAGAATTTTATTGCAGGATTTTCCTGAAGTAGAACAAGTGGTTGGAAAAATCGGATCAGGGGAAATCCCTACAGACCCTATGCCTATTGAAGCAGCAGATTTAATGGTTATTCTTAAGAACAAAAATGAATGGACAAGTGCCAGTTCAAGAGAAGAACTAGCTGAAAAGATGAGCGAATCACTTGCCGATATTCCTGGAGTTACTTTTGGATTTCAACAACCAATACAAATGCGTTTCAATGAACTAATGACAGGAGCCAAGCAGGATGTTGTACTGAAAATATATGGAGAAGATTTAGATGTGCTGGAACAAAATGCGAATAAAGTAGGTAAACTGATTCAGCCTATTAAGGGAGTTTCAGATTTATATATAGAACAAATAACAGGCTTACCTCAAATTCTGGTAAAGTTTAACAGAGAAAAGATCGCTCAGTTTGGATTAAATATTGAAGACATAAATACGGTTATTAAAACAGCCTTTGCAGGCGAGGTAGCAGGAATGATCTACGAAGGAGAAAAACGATTCGATTTAGTAGTGAGACTGGATGAAGCGAACAGGAAAAATCTTGAAGATATAAAAAATTTATTTGTTACCGCTCCGAATGGCAATCAGATTCCTTTGGATCAACTGGCAGAAATTGATTTTAAAATTGGTCCTAATCAGATTCAGCGTGACGATACCAAACGAAGAGTTATCATTGGCTTCAATGTTAGAAACAGGGATGTAGAGAGTATTATTAAAGAGGTCAAGCAAAAAATAGAAACGGAGGTTAAATTTCCGCCGGGTTATTATGTTACATACGGTGGACAATTTCAGAATTTAATTCAGGCCAAAGAACGATTAGCGATTGCTTTGCCAATTGCTTTACTACTTATTTTCATACTGTTGTTTTTTACTTTTAATTCAATAAAACAAAGTATATTGGTTTTTACAGCCATTCCTCTTTCTGCTATTGGTGGTATAATAACTTTGTGGTTAAGAGATATGCCATTTAGTATTTCTGCCGGAGTAGGATTCATAGCCCTCTTTGGTGTAGCGGTGTTGAACGGTATTGTATTGATAGGAGAATTTAACCGTCTCAAAAAAGAGGGAATGACCGATCTATATAATATCGTGCTAAAAGGAACAGAAGTACGCTTGCGGCCTGTACTAATGACAGCAATGGTAGCTTCCTTAGGCTTTCTTCCTATGGCTTTATCACACGGTTCAGGTGCAGAAGTACAAAAACCTTTGGCGACCGTTGTTATTGGAGGACTTGTTTCTGCTACGCTTCTTACTCTATTGGTTTTGCCTGTATTGTATTTACTTTCTGAAAATGGTTTCAAATTCAAACGTCCGAAAATTGTTGTGTTGTTAGTGCCTCTTATTGGAATTTTGTTAACCACACAAAAAGTGCAAGCACAGACAAAAGCTAAAGAAGTTTCAGTCGAGGAAGCTATTAACCTGGCCATTGCAAATAATAGTGGTGTAAAAGCAGCTCAGTATAATGTAGACTATAATAAATCACTGAAAGGAACTTCTACTGAAATTGGTAAAACAACTGCAATGCTTATGTATGGTCAGTATAACAGTTATTACAAGGATAATAACATTACTGTTACCCAGTCTATCCCTTTTCCTACTACCATGCAACGACAGGCTCAGTATTACAATGCGACTACCAAAAGTGCTGAATACAATAAGCAGGCGACAGAAAACCAATTATTGTTAAATTTAAAAACGGCTTATTACTTGTTGCAATATGCTAAGGCAAAACAATCACTTCTTTTGAAACAGGATAGTATCTTTGTTACCTTCCTGAAGTCTGCTGAACTACGCTTGAAAACTGGGGAAAGTAATGTACTGGAAAAAGCCACTGCCGAGAGCCAGTTGTATGAGATTCGCACGCTCAAATCTCAAAACGATGCCGACATTCTTATTTTCCAAAACCAATTGCAAACTCTAATGAACAGCAATGAAGCGATTACCTCACAAGGTATGATTTTGGATAAACGAATACTAAGTATCACAAATGATTCTACCGCCATAGCCAATAATCCAGCATTACAATATTTTAGGCAACAAGTGAAAGTAGCAGATGCAGGAAAGAGTGTAGAAAAATCAAGATTGATGCCTGACCTTCTGCTAGGCTATTATAATCAGTCGCT
>JANYCO010000431.1 GCA_025360235.1 Cytophagales bacterium | reverse complement strand
AAGAGCTGACATTTTCGAAAAAATAACAAAACAACCTATCGGCTTTTTTACAAACGAACGAAAAGGAGACCTGATTTCCCGTGTCACCAATGATGTGCAGGAAGTTGAAAATTCCGTAGTCAATACGCTCACCGTTGTCTTTCGGGATCCTGCTACGATTATCATTTACTTTGGAGTATTGTTTGTGCTTTCATGGAAACTTACACTCATCACCTTAGTTATACTTCCAGCTTCAGGAGCAATTATCGCATCAATAACCAAACGTTTGAAAAAGCAATCCAACGAAGGGCAACAGTCATTAGGCAATATTTTATCCATAATGGATGAAACCATTTCAGGCCTTAGAGTAATGCTTGCTTTCAATGCCCGCAACTATGTTTCGGCAAAATTCAATAAAGAAAACGACCGTTATGCTAAGATTCTCAAGAGCATGACAAACCGAAGAGAGCTTGCTTCGCCACTATCAGAAGTAATGGGCGTAAGCGTTGTAGCCGTTGTGCTTTGGGTAGGAGGCAACATGGTTTTCAACGGCGATATGAAAGCCAGTGAATTCATGTTTTATATTGTTTCCTTCTATCAGATTCTAGTTCCGGCAAAAGCTATTTCCTCCTCCTTCAGTAGTATCCAGAGAGGTCTGGCATCGGCGGTAAGAATATTTGAAGTCATAGATATAGAAGTAGCAATTAAAGATTCGGAAAAACCCACTCAGCTTACAAATTTTGAAAAGGAAATTTCCTTTAGCAATGTTTCCTTTTCATATGGCCACGAAGACGTTTTAAAAAACATCAACTTAACTATACCAAAAGGAAAAATGATTGCCTTAGTCGGACCATCTGGAGGCGGAAAATCAACACTGGCAGACCTAATCCCTAGATTCTACGATGTTACGGAAGGAGCAATAAAAATAGACGGCATAAACCTTAAAGATTATTCTATGGAATCGCTGAGAAGTATTATGGGTATTGTAACTCAGGAATCTATTTTATTTAACGATACAATATTCAGCAACATTGCATTTGGGAAACCAAATGCCACAGAAGAAGAAGTGATCTACGCAGCTAAAATTGCAAATGCCCACGACTTCATTATGCAAACGGAAGAAGGCTACCAAACTAATATTGGAGACCGAGGAACAAAACTCTCTGGTGGACAACGCCAGCGAATTAGCATTGCAAGAGCTGTATTGAAAAATCCTCAGATATTAATTCTAGATGAAGCAACATCAGCACTTGATTCCGAATCAGAAAGACTGGTGCAAGAAGCGCTCACCAATCTAATGAAAAACAGAACTTCAATTGTGATTGCTCACCGCTTAAGTACCATACAGCATGCCGATGAAATTATCGTTTTAAGAAAAGGTGAAATCGAAGAACGTGGCACACATAACAGCCTTATTGAAAAAGGAGGCCTATACAAAAAACTTCACGGACATGCTTTAGCCCTGAGCTAATAGTATAAAATATCATTCATGAAAATAGCACTAGACGCTAAACGTGCCTTAAACAATGTAGCCGGACTAGGTCAATATTCCCGAATCCTTCTCAACGCCTTTTTTCGTGATTACCCTCAGCATGAATATCATTTATACGCTTCCAAAAAGAAAGATTTTCTTCAAAACGAAATCAAAGGAAATTACAAACTCCACCTACCTGAATCTTATTTTTCCAAAAGAGTTTCTGCCTATTGGAGATCATACGGAGTCACAAGCGAATTAATAAAGGATCGTTATGATGTCTACCATGGTCTAAGCAATGAAATTCCTTTGAACATCAGTAAAGCTACCTCCATCAAGAAAATAGTAACGATTCATGACGTCATTTTCCTTAAACATCCTGAACAGTACAGTACTATTGACCGACAGCTCTATGATTATAAAACAAGTTATGCTACCAAAAATGCTGATTTAGTAATTGCTATTAGTGAAGAAACAAAATCAGACCTTGTAAAATATTATAAAGTCCCTGAGAATAAAATAAAAGTTGTTTATCAAAGCTGCGATCCTGCTTTTTATTCGGAGGCAAAACAATCAAAAAAAACAGAAATAAAAAAGAAGTACAAACTTCCGGATAATTACATTCTAAATGTAAGTTCATTTTTTTCGCGAAAAAATCACAAAGCAATTGTAGAGGCGCTGAATTTAATAAAAAACAAGACCGATGCTCATGTAGTTTTTATCGGAGGACAAGGCAATATAAAAGAGGAAATCATTTCTTTGATAAAAAATAAAAAACTTGAAAATCGTTTTCATTTTTTATCCAGTGTAGGCAATGAAGATATGCCGGCAATCTATCAGCAAGCTTCGGCATTTGCATACCCATCTTTATTCGAAGGTTTCGGGATTCCAATACTGGAAGCCTTATTCAGCAAAATACCTGTAATCACCACTAAAGGCGGGTGCTTTGAAGAAGTGGGAGGAAAAAACTCTATTTATATAAACCCTTCCGATTACAATCAACTTTCAGAGGCTATACTTAAAGTCCTTTCTGAT
>JANYCO010000430.1 GCA_025360235.1 Cytophagales bacterium | reverse complement strand
TAAAGTTTTTTTAACTTGAGAATTTCTGGCTCCATTTTTACAAAACTAGCAATCCGTTCTCCAAACCACGATAGACGCTTTTCTGACTTCAGGCTTTCAACATATTCGTGAAATTGTTTAAATTCTTCACTCTTAACCCAGATATTATCGTCGCGAAATCCCAAAAATTGATTTGTGTCAGAAGCCCAGATATTGTATGTAGGAAAATTCGGATGAAAATTTTTGGAATGGCACGAGATACACGAAACGCCTGATTCGGTATGTTTCAGGGGTTTTTGCAGTTTCTAAGCTAAAGTTCAAACTTTATTACGCGTAGAATTCCTTCTATCTCCATAATTTGTGACAGTCAACATTTTTTCCATGGTAATTCGTTTCTATCTTTTTACTAAAGTTAATTTAATTAGGAGATAGATTTATGGATTACTTTTTTTCTAATGCAAGATTCTGGCTCAGTGATGAGGATTTCAAACTTCATAGAGATAGGGTAGTTTTAGAATTATTTTTGAATTACAACAATGATTTGAAACTAAACTATCAGGTTTTCATTCAGAATCTTGATGCCTATAAATTGGAGTTTCCGATTGAAGTCCCTCCTATGAGTGGTGAGCAAGGGTTTCTTTTAGCAGCCCTTCTCGATCAGATTGTTGAGTCTATCTGGAAGGCCCACGGCACGGCCATGGCAGATTTTCAAGGCCGGGCCTTTCCCGACTGGCCCCTGACCCCCACTTTTTATGATGACGATCCTTTTCGGCTTGAGGATGAATCAATAGACGATTTAGAGTATCCAGATGAAATTCCCTTCTGATCTGTAATGATTGCCCTAGTTCTTTTAATTAATATTCACCTCAATTATGGGTTTAAAAATCTTTTCTCTAGAGGAGTATCTGTGGCGATTTTTATTTACGAATTCCTGAATTGTACCATTTCTCTGCTTTAAGATATTTGGCCCATCTCCATAGTGCCTTGAAGCTGGGTATAAAAATTGAATACCTGAGTGACGATGAGTGTAATTGTAGTCATGAAAGTATGATTTAAAATATTTTTGACCAATTTCTAAAGCTTCAAAATAATCTGGGTATTCCCTAAAATATTTGATTGTTCGGAAGAGACTTTCAGAAAATGGATTGTCGTCAGAAACGCCAGCTCTAGAATAAGAATCCACCATCTCCGCATCACGCACAAATTTTATCATCTCATTTGATGTCATTATCGCCCCATTATCTTTGTGATTAACAAGCCCTTTACCAGAAATAAATTGCTTCTCCAGAGCAGTCTTCCACAACTGAATTGCTACTTTTGTTTTTTCATGACTTTCCAAAGTCCAGGCAACAACATAGCGACTCCAAATGTCCATGATAACATACAAGTAATATCGCTCAGTTCCGCTAGATGTAGAAATTTGGGAGACATCCCACGACCATATTTCATTTGGACCCACGGCCGTTAAAACTGGTTTTATGCGATTTAACGTAAGCCCTGACTTTGTCTTAGAGCTACGTGCCAAAAATCCTTTTTCCTTAGCAACCCGATAGAATGTGGAGATAGAGGCCATCAAACGGCCCTCTTCATCAAGAACCCTATAGTAAATCTCTCGAGGACTTAAATCAGACCAAACCGGGCGTAACAACTCTAACTCTACAGCACGCTTCTCTTCTGGTTTTAATTTATTTGCAGGAGGCTTAGATTTGCTCTTAGCCCTCAACGGAATCTTGCCTTCAGAGTCAAGATTTAATTTCCAATAATAAAGGGTCCTTTCTGCAAAACCAAAAGCATTACAAAAGCTACTGACCTTAATTCCAATAGCCTCTGCTTGAATGTACTGATCTATAATAATTTGCTTCTCGGCAGTAGTTCTGCCTAATCCGGCTTTCCCAACATTTCTGAAACTTTTTTTTGGAACACAACCAGTGCGGCAAGTTTAGCAATTGTCTTTTCTTGACTCATATTTTCTCTCTTCAAACTCTCAACCTCAATCTCTGATTCTGACTTCTTGTCTTTTCGAACCTTCC
>JANYCO010000426.1 GCA_025360235.1 Cytophagales bacterium | reverse complement strand
CAATATTTTCCTTTGCTGTCTATTTCAGATTAAAAAATATAAAAAGTAAGCACCCTCAAATTATTATTTGTGCTGAAGGGATAAAAATCCCCCTCTCAACACCTGAAGTTTCTTATACACTTTACTCCTGGTCTGAAATAGAGGATGAAAAGATCTTTCTTTCTACTAAAACTAACAGTCATTACTTAACGTTTACTCATGCCACAGCCTCTGAAAAAATAGCTCTTGATTCCTTAGCGATTAAACCTGCAGCACTTGAGAAACTATTAAAAAATTATCGATTTGGATTAGTTATTTAAAGTAACCGTTAACAGAAGGTGCAATCGTATCATAAAATAAAAATTAGATTCATAATGAAATTACAATTTCAATAATTTTATCCTAGGAATGCTAAAGATATGAGATTTATCCGAAAAACACCATCGTATTTCTTACCGCTTTGTTTATAATTTCGTATATTTATAAATAAGATTATTTTATATGGCAAATCAAACATCTTCCTCCGAAACAAAAATCTACTATTCAAAAAGCAAAAATGCAACTTCTATGATTCTATGGGGAATTGCAACAATCATTCTTATAGTAACTTTTATAATCAGCGCCATCGAAAGGCAAGTATTCATGAGTAATATTGCGGTTCTTGCAACGGTTCTTACTTCGCTTATTGTCTATTTCAAATACAAAGATACCACCAACAAAATACCGCAACTGATCATTAGTGATGAAGGTATTCAGGTCGCCACAGATAGGAATGGGAATGTCACCTTCCTACTTTATACCTGGCCGGAAATAGAGAATGAAAAAATCACTATGTCTACCAAAACAAACAGCTATACTTTAAATTTTTCGCATAACTCAGGCAATGAAAAAATCGTACTTCATCCGTTATCAATAAAACCCGACGATCTCGAAAAACTACTTAGAAATTACCGCTTCGGATTGAATGTTTAATATCTCGAAAAACTACTTGCTTATTCTTTTTTTTCCTTAATTTAGGTACTGACTTTTATATAACCTTAATGAAACGGCTATCCACACAAATACGATTAAGTATTTTTGCATTACTATTTATGCTGCCTTTTATATTATCTGCTCAAAACAAACTCCAACTCATTGATATGGAAACTTTGGCAGAAAATAATTTCAAGAGTCATAACTATGAAGCAGCACTTCCATATTACTTAAAACTCGACAGCATTAAACCAAACATACAAAACTATATTTACAAAGCAGGAGTTTGTTATCTGTCTATAAATAAAAATATGATGGCCATTAAATTCCTGGAAAGATGTAAAAATTTTAGTGAACCACATCCCCCGGCATTTAACTACTATCTGGCCAGGGCCTACCATTTGCAGCACTGGCTCGACAAAGCTATTGTTCACTATAAAGATTTCATATATGACGCTAGTGGTAAAAAAAATAAAACATTAGAACAGCTTTCCAAAAGAGCTGAAAATGAAATTCAGTTGTGTAAAAATGGAAAAGAGCTGATGGCAAACCCAGTTAAACTCGAGGTCGTAAATCTTGGCTCTAAAATAAATTCGATATACTCTGAATATGCACCCGTTATTTCAGCAGACGAAACCGAATTAATATTCACTTCTACAAGACCAAATCCAAAAGATAAAGCTACGAGTGAATTAAAAGACGAAGATGTTTTTATTTCTACAAAACAAAAAGGACAATGGAGTGAACCTATTCTAATGAGTTCAACTATTAATACTACCACCCACGATGCCAGTATCGCTGTTAGCCCCGATGGTCAAACATTATTTCTATACCGTTTTGACGAAAATATAGAAAATCCGGTATTGTCCTCAGGAAATTTGTACACCTCCAAACTAAAAGGAACAACCTGGACTATCTCCGAAAGATTAAATGAAAACATAAATTCAAATAGTTGGGAACCGAGCGCTTCTATAACAGAAGAAGGGAATATTCTTTTCTTTGCTAGTGACAAACCTGAAGGCTTTGGTGGAACAGATCTGTATTTCAGCAGAAAACTAAACGATGGAAACTGGGATACACCAATAAGTCTTGGAGAAACTATTAATACTCCTTTCGATGACGATTGTCCATTCATACATCCTGATGGAAGGACTTTATATTTTAGTTCTAAAGGCCATAACAGTATGGGTGGATTCGACATATTTGTTTCGAAATACGACACCATTCATAACTCATGGGGGAAACCCGAAAATATTGGCTACCCAATTAGTACAGCCAGGGATGATCTTCACTTTGTAATTTCACCAAATGCCAGAAGAATTTATTTCGCCAGTATTAGAGAAGAAGGCTATGGAAATATGGATATCTATTATGCAAATATTGAAAACAAAGAATCTGCCAAGGTACTCCTGATGACAGGGATTGTTACGGATTCACTTTCAGAAATTCCTGTAGAAGTTACTATTCGAACCAAAGATAAAAATAAAAAAGAAGAGGTCAGCATCCACACTTCCAATAGTTCTACGGGTAAATATACCCTTGTGCTCAATGATGGCAAAAATTATGACCTAATTTTTTCTTCTCCAAAATTCGGCTCTCATTACGAAAACGTAGATTTGACTTATGAATCAGAATACAGAGAATTAGAAAAAAATATTGTTCTAAAAAAACGTGATAGAAATATTACGATGCAGGTGGATGATGTAGATTCGAATAAAACTACCTCAGCAAAAATATCAATTGTAAATGTTGATTCGGGAGAAGAAATTATTCTGGATGAAAAATCAGTCAATGGTGGTACTTATTTTGTAAAACTTAAAGAAGGTAATTGTTACAGCATTGAAGTAAGTAAGCAAGACTATGTTTTTGCCAGTATGAAAATCAATGTGCCTACCATGGGCGAGGAAAGCAAGGATACGATCATTTATCATCTCAAACTTCAACCAATAAAAGAAGGTACAACTTTGCTGCTTAGAAACATTTATTTTGCAAGTAATGCATTTTTACCATTGGCAACTTCTTATCCGGAACTGGATCGATTGGTATTGTTTATGAACCAAAACGAAAAAACTAGTATAGAGATCTCTGCACATACTGATAATACTGGCAATCCCGAATACAATCTCAAACTTTCTGAAAAGAGAGCAAAGGCTGTGATAAACTATATTGTTGAAAAGGGCATTGTCCCAACCCGTTTGAAATCAGCTGGCCTTGGAAACAGCAAACCTATTTCAACAGGAAATACAGAAGAAGACAAACAAAAAAATCGCAGA
>JANYCO010000337.1 GCA_025360235.1 Cytophagales bacterium | reverse complement strand
GCCACTACTCCTTATGATGCTACCTATGTGCCACATATTTCAAGCGGGCAACTTATAGATAATATTAAACCTTGTACAAATCTTGGTTATAGGGTAAATGTTAATTCTTGTCATGAGGGAAGCTTTGGAGAATATCATATAAAATTTACTTCTTTGCCAAATAATTTTGTTGTAAATGCAACTGCGATTGTAAATAATACTATTATTTATGATAATAAAGCGAATGGGTATATTGTAAGTTATGATGCAGTAAATGGATATTTTGTAGTAAAATCTCAGGGAATTATACTTGATGGTATTGTAAACCTCGATGTGGATTTTAAAATTGCTGTGCCTTGCCTTGTTTCACCAGGAAGCAGCATTACGACTGAAGTGTCAGGAGTTTCCAGTATAGGAGGAATACACTCTTTTCCACCTTTTACCAGTCTGCTGCAATTAGGAGTATACAACGAAACTTTAGATGTAGTGACTCCATCAAATATTAGAATTACTAATGGCAATACGTTAACAATAGATTGTGCTATTGCAGGTGTAGGAATAGGAGGTTTAACTAAATATGACAATGCCTTGTTAGTGCAAGTGAACAATGGCACTGTACCCATTATAACCACGACTATACAAATCGTTGCAGGGACAATTAATACTACTACTGCTAACCCTGTCTATAGTTATTCTGTTATATTGCCAACGAGCTGTGCTTCCTATACTGTAACCGTTACTCCGCAACAAGGCTTTGTAGCCTCTTGTGGCTACAATACAGATGGGACGATAAAGCCAGGCTGTAAAAATTTATTGAATGGAACCTCGATCTCTCAGAATAATGTAATAGTATCTGGTCCGATTGTCTCTTCAGTAGCCACTTCCACCAGTGCCGCTCCGTTTTTATGTTCAGGAGGAGTAACCTTGCAAGCCTCTCCAACGGGAAGTAATTTTCATTATCAATGGAAAAAAGCAGGAGTTCCGATCGGTACTGATGCACCAACCCTCAATGTTAATCAAGCGGACAGTTATACCGTTACAGTGAGCGATAATACAAATGGCTGTACTCCTTCTACTGCTACCATAAAAACCATTAATCAGTTGTTAGTCGATTGTCCCGGAGCCGTATGCCCTGGAGACCGTCCTGCGATTACGATCAGAGATGCTGCAAATACTAGTACTTCGATTCCTATCGGAGGTTACGATGCCCAATGGTACAATACTATGGGTACACCTTCTACTGCAGATGATCAGTTGGCTAATAATGGCATTCAAACAGCAGGGAATTATTATGCTGTGGCTATCGCCCGCGTTGATCCTGCTTTGCCAGGTTGTACGCTTACGACCGCAAACCTGCCCTGCACGATTACGATGAAGCCAACACCTAGTCCTTATGCTATCAAAATAAAAGGACATAAGAATCAAAGTTTCTTAGTCTTTTGTCCTGGAACAATAGGATTGAAAGTTACCAACCCAACAGTAAATAACGGCTATGTAAATGCGTCAAGTCTTGTGAGTACATGGAGTAATGGAAAAGCAGGAGCAGTCGATCAAACAGTAAAACAAAACGGTATTTATTTTATTACTACCACGGATCCTGTTTCGGGTTGTTGGGCTACCTCTAATGAACTTCACTTAGAAGTGCCTTATGTTACCATTCGTCCTGCCTGTGGTGATGGCTCTTCCAATATGGTTTTGAAAGCTAGTTCTAATTTTGCTGCAACAAGTTTTGAATGGAAAGATCAAAGCGGAACTATTATTACCACCGATACAGATAATGATATTACGGTAAGTCAGCAAGGATTGTACACCGTAAAGACCACTTACGGCGTATGTCCTGCCACGGATGGTTTCTATGTACCTACGCCATTGCCTTTGCACAATACTGCGCCAGGGAGTGATATTCCAAATGGAAATTTCGTAAGTCTGGCAGGAGTTTGTCCGAATCCAAATATCGTTTCAGATTTAACCTGTAGAAGTACACCGACCAACGATCCCTTGCTAAGTATAGGAAGTTATGCAATAAATTCCGGCACTCAGGATCTGGGAGCCGCATTTTGGAATCCGGGTTACTGGACAGGTACCGCACACGGCGGTA
>JANYCO010000362.1 GCA_025360235.1 Cytophagales bacterium | reverse complement strand
TTCTACTAAAACGGTAGTCTACACTCCTTCTGCTGCAGATACTTCTGCTGGAACAGTTACTGTAACCTACACTACTACCGGAAATGGAATATGTAGTGCTTTAATTAATAATAAAATTATTACACTAATTGATAAGCCTATTGTCGATGCTGGTCCTGACAATACTATTTGTTCCGGACAGGCCAGTACAATTTTAAGTGGCATGGGTGTAAAAAATGCTCCAGGTATTCTTTGGACTACTACAGGAACAGGTACTTTCACTCCAAGCAATACAACTTTAAATGCTACTTATCTGCCATCTGCTTTGGATAAGGCTAATGGAGGAGCAATTCTTCGACTTGCTACAACAGGAGTAATCGAATGTGATTCTGTTTTTGATTTTATGACGCTTATTATAATACCTTCACCAGTAGCTTCTGTAAGTGCAGGATTTGATCAGACAATTTGTAAAGATCAGACTACAGCACAACTCGCCGGATTTATCTTAATTGCAACAGGGGCTAAATGGGATTGTGGTGGTGTACCATGCTCTGCAGGTGCTGCAAGCTTCCTTCCAAACGATAATAATCTCTTTGCTCAATTCGTACCGACGGCTGCTGATAAAGCTGCAGGAACAATAATATTAAGATTAACCACTACTACTGGTAATGGAATATGTGCTCCGGTATTTGATGAAATGACCGTAACTATTATTGACATACCCGTTGTAGACGCAGGTAACCCACAAACAGTTTGTGCGGATACTGCTGGAATTCCATTAAATGGCCTTATCACACACCCAACTCTTATCCCTGTAGGTTATTCATGGGTATCTTCCGGTAGTGGGGTTTTCACTCCAAATGCTTTTGTAGCAAATCCTGTTTATCTCCCTAATGCTGCTGATAGAAGTAATGGTGTGGTGAGCTTCACTTTAACATCTACCAATAATGGTACTTGTCAGGCTTATTCTGATAATGTCACTGTAACTGTAACTCCTCAGCCTACAATCAATGCTGGTTTGGACAAAGCAACTTGTTCTAATGTACCAACAAGTACTGTGATTGGAACAATGACTACTGCCACAGGAGCTACTTGGACTTCTGCAGGAACAGGTGTAATCAACCCTACTTCTGCAAATGGACTTACTGCTACCTATGCACCATCTGCATTAGACGATACTGCCGGAACAGTAATACTAACAATTACTACTACTGCCGGGCTGGGCTCATGTAAACCAGTAAATGATAAAATGATTCTTACTATAAACCCTGCACCTAAAGTAAATGCAGGAGTTGATCATACTGTTTGCTCAGACAATGCAAACATTGCTATAACAGGATCTGTCACCACAGCTGCCGGAGGATTATGGACTACTTTAGGTTCCGGTACATTTAGTCCAAATAATACTTTGAATACCACTTATAAGCCTTCAAGTGCTGATACAACAAGCCATGCAGTAAAACTTATCTTAACTACCACAGGCAATGGATTATGTTTACCTGAAGACGATACCATTAATTTAACGATAGTTCCTAAACCAATAGTAAGCGCAGGAAATGCTGTAGTTTGCGAAATACAAACAGGTGCTTCTCTGAATGGGCTTGTTGCAAACGCCGGTGGTGGTATCTGGACTTCTTCAGGAACAGGAACATTCTCCTTGAATGCGGCAACACTCAATGCTACTTATTTTCCATCTGCAGCTGATAAAGCAACTGGATCTGTGATACTGACATTAACTTCAACTGCTAACGGTACTTGTAATAGTGTAAGCAGTAATGCAAATTTAAGTATTACTCGAATTCCAATAGCCAATGCCGGACCAGACCAGTTTGTTTGTCTTAACTCTAATACTTCAGTAAATGCAGTATTGGATCCTCAGGCAGTTAAATATGAATGGAGCAGATACAGTGGTTTAATAGTAAATCCAAATATCGCTTCTTTGAGTGTGACTGCGAGTAAAGATACCGCCTTCATTCTTACAGTGTATGACGCAAAAAATTGTGCATCTGTAAAAGATACTGTTCAGATACGTACCTTCTCTCTTCCTGTATTAACACTGATTGGTAATCCTTGTTATACTACAAGTAGCATAATTAATTCTACTACCCTTCCTGCCTCCGTTGTACCAGGTACTTATCAATGGTTCAAAAACGCGTCTATAATGACAGGCCAGAATACTAATGTACTTAGTCCAAATACATTAGGTAGTTATGTACTTACTTATTCTTTTGGAGGATGCTCCGTTTCTTCAAATACATTCACATTAAATCCTTCTCCGGTTGTAGCTGGTATTGATAAAACAAACTGTGTGAACAATGTTACAACTTTGGCTACATCAAATGTCAGTGGTGGATCTGTATTCTCTTTTAATTGGAATCCTGATCCTACAATTATTGGAGCTACTAATACCAATCAGATCTCGGTTCAAACAAACCTTACTTTTGATACTTTGGCTTATGTAGTTAATGTGTCCAACGAGTTTGCCTGTACTACTTCTGACAGTGTTTTCTTAATCTCTATTGCTAAACCAATACTGACGCTTATAAATGATACACTTTGTCAAGGACAAACGGTTCTATTAGATGCTACCCCTTCTAACTTTGGTGTTGGTGCAATACCTCCAATAGAATCCTACTTTCCATCCTATGTTTGGACAAAAAATGGGGTGAATTTAAACCACAACAGTAAAACATTATTGGTAACTTCCGCTGGCAATTATATTGTAAATGTCTCCATAGGAGATTGTAATAACAACTCTGACACTTCTGATGTTCTTTTCAATAAATTTGCAACAACGAGCCTTCCTGATAAAACCAAGTTCTGCTCGGATACTGATAGTACAGCCAAGCTAAATGCAAAAGCAAAACCTATGGCTGGATTCACCTTTACTTATCTATGGTCACCTACTAGTGAAACCACTCCAGCAATAGAGGTAAATAAAGCGGGTCTCTATAAAGTAACCATTACAAGTACTATTGGCAATAATTCTTGTCCTACCACTGATAGTATTCAAGTAAATGATATTTGTCCTCCAAGAGTATTTGTACCGAATGTTATGACTCCTGATAAAGATGGTGATAATAAAAATTTCAAGATTTTTGGAGGCCACTATACCAGCTTTAGTATAACGGTATTCAGCAGATGGGGTGAAGTTGTCTTCTTCTCAGACGACTTAGCGTTTATGCAGACCGTTGGTTGGGATGGTAGATATAAAAATGAACCAATGCCACAAGGTGTTTATTCCTGGATTATTAAATATGATGGAGAATCAGAAGAATATACAGGACCTTATAAAAAAGAAGGTGAAATATTAATAATCCGATAAAGGAAGATTGTTTAATCCTTAACTGTGTTGGAGTCTTAGATTTTATTAAAATAAAATCTAAGACTCCAACACAAATTTTTTTAACTCAGGGAAAAACTGCCGAAAATCCTGTTCAAAAAAATCATACTCATTTTTCAAAACCTCAACTCCGTTTTCCATCTTCGAATCAAACTTCGCTCTTCGAGACATGCCTTCAAAGGCTCGTTGCATGCCATAGAAGGTTTGGTATTGAAAAAGCCAGTCATTTTTAACCATGTAAGGAAAAAAATATTTCACTTCCTCCGGCATAATCTCTATTTCTGTTTGAATAATATTATATATAGATAAGGTGAAATCCTTCAAAGGTTTTGTGGAATAATCACTCCAGTATAGTGCTAAAAAATGGTCGTAATATAAATCAGATACTACCGAAGAATATTTTCCAAAATGGGGACGAAGTCTTATTTTAGTTCTTGAAACTATTGGATGTTGGTCAGTAAAGCTGTCAATTTTCCTATGAAGAAGAATTCCATCGATTATGCCTTGCCTGTAATTATTATAATTTTTCCCTTTTACTGCATCTGCTATAAAGTTACCAATGACTATGTCCTTAGAATCTCCTGACAGATATGCGTGTGCAAGAAAATTCATTCTTCCGTTTCTTCAGGTTTTAGTTTTGGATAATTTTTGAAAAAATTCATCCCTATACCAAATTCAAAATACGGAATTATCTCTGATGAATCCTTAACACCATGAGAAGCTCCTCCTGTATTTTTATTATACATCACACCTCCCATAATATGGGTGTACATTCTTTTAGCAAAATAGGTTTTAAGACCTGTTGAAAGTATCCCTGTAGTTGTGTTTTTTGTATAGCTGTTTTTTCCCGCAGCGGAAGTAGTATTTGATTTAGGATCAGGAAAACCATCTAACTCATTACCAAGTCCTCCATAAACTGAGGCTGTCCAAACAAGATTATAAAATGTTGGAGACAATTTGGCCAACTCTTGAGTAAAGCCTAATGAATAATACTTATAATTTGGCATTATTCTTAATGTACTTCCTTTGTAACTAAAATCAACAGCAGCCATTGGCCTTTCTTTCCATATGCTTAAACCTGCATAAATACCAACATTAAACTTTCGTTTTTCTGGTGTTGATATTTGTGCTAACGAACAAAGAGACAATAAAAAAAATCCAATTAAAATAATTATTTTATACATGGTAATTCTTCTTTTATTAGGTTTAATTTAAAGATTTTCAATTACAAAATTATGATTGGTATAAATACAAATATCTGCTGCGATAGTGAGTGATTCCTTTACTATTTCTTCCGCAGTAAGATGAGAAGCATGTCGTTTTAAGGCTATTGCAGCTGACTGAGCATACATGCTTCCTGATCCTATAGAGGCAATTTGATTATCCGGTTCTAAAACATCTCCATTCCCTGAGATTATTAGTAATTCTTCTTTGGATACTGTAATAATCATAGCCTCAAGTTTACTCAGGTACCGATCCGTTCTCCAATCTTTAGCCAACTCAATTGCTGCTCGCTTCATATTGCCTCCATGGGTATTCAATTTTTCTTCGAAACGATCTAATAATGTAAAAGCATCAGCTGTAGATCCAGCAAAACCTACTACTATTTTACCATCCTGAAGTTTCCGGATTTTCTTTACATTACTTTTTGCTACTGTATTTCCCATGGTAGCCTGACCATCCGCTCCAATTGCTACTTTCCCATTATGAAGTACCGCTAATACGGTAGTGGATTTTATTTTCGGAAACTCGTTATTCATTATTTTAGTTAAATGATTTACTTCTCCGAACTGAATGTTGAAGCAATTATGCTAAGATTCTAATCGGATCTTCTAATAGAGATTTTAGTGTCTGCAGAAATGCTGCGCCTATGGCTCCATCTACTACCCTGTGATCACAAGACAATGTCACCTTCATTATATTCCCGGGAACTAATTGACCATTTTTTACTACAGCAGTTTGTTTGATTCCTCCAACTGCAAGAATACATGCATCAGGTGGATTAATTATAGCGGTAAACTCATCTATGCCAAACATACCAAGATTAGAAATTGTAAAAGTATTTCCTGACCAATCGGCAGGTGTTAATTGTTTATTTTTTGCTTTTGCCGCAAAATCTTTTACCTCCGAACCTATATGAGAAAGTGATTTATTATCAGCGAATCTGATTACTGGTACAAGTAATCCTTCCTCTACAGCCATTGCTACACCTATATGTATATGATGATTATAACGAATTTTATCCCCAAGCCAGGAAGAATTCACCATTGGATGTTTTCTTAATGCTGCCGCTGTAGCTTTAATAACCATATCATTAAACGATATTTTTATTGGGGCAACTTCATTGATACTAGTTCTTGCTTCCATAGCCTTGTCCATGTTGATTTCCATCACAAGGTAAAAATGTGGTGCAGAATAAAGACTTTCCGCTAAACGTTTCGCAATTATTTTCCGCATTTGAGAAACAGGTACTTCATTATAACTTTCTTGTCCTACGACTTGAGGGAGACTAACAGCTACTGAAGAAGTTTTTGAATCTGATTTTTTAGTTTCGGAAGGAGTAAATAATTCTACATCTTTTTTAACTATTCTACCATGTTCTCCTGAACCATTAACTTGTTTCAGGTCCACTCCTTTTTCTTTAGCTATTTTTTTTGCTAAAGGAGACGCTTTTAATCTGCTATCAGATAAGGCGGTTGATGTGGAAGCTGTATTACTTTGAGATGTGTTTTGCACAACAACCTCTTCTTTTTTATTTTCAGTTTTAACAACAGGTTTAGATGATGCTGAAAGTAAAGGTTGATAGTCTACTCCTGCTTCTCCAATTATTGCCAACACACCATCAACTATTACTGCTTCTCCGTCTTTTACTCCAATATATAATAATATACCATCAGAATAAGATTCTAATTCCATGGTAGCTTTATCGGTAGCGACCTCTGCCAATAAATCACCGGATTTTACGGAATCTCCTACTTTTTTATGCCAGGCTACAATTGTCCCTTCGGTCATTGTATCGCTCATCTTTGGCATTCTAATAACTTCAGCTTTGATGCCTGAAAGATCCACAGCAGGAGCGCTTGAAACCTCTTTGGTTTCGGTTACTACCTTTTGCTCTTTTGAAGCACCGTTTCCTCCGGATTTAATACTTTTAAGAAGTTCATCTATATTTTCACCAGCATTTCCTATTACAGCGATAACACCATCAATAGGTGCTGCCTCTTTGGCTTTTACTCCTATAAACAACAACGTCCCTGTTTCA
>JANYCO010000315.1 GCA_025360235.1 Cytophagales bacterium | reverse complement strand
TAAATCCCTATTTAACAGGAAGCATCAATTTCAATATCATGTCGCTTGCAAGAAAGGGAAATCAGTACACATTCGTTCCGGGAAGTGCCAGTAATTCAGATATTATTGGAAGTGGTATTCTTGTAGATTCAATTCATTACATAGAAAAATCATTAAAGCTTTCGAAGATGCCTACCATGGGCGTAAGTTTCGGAGCTGGAATTGATATTAAAATCAGTAAAAAATTCTTCTTCTTTGCCGAATACAACATTAACCAAAACGCCGGCAAACAAAATAACTTAATAGAGAAATATTATTTTTACAACAAATCAGGCTTTGCCTACCATTCTGTTTCTGCTGGTATAACCATGAAACTATTCAAACCTCAGAAACAATTATTAGCAACTTTAGATAGGGACGATTGGAAAAACAGCCGATCTATAGATGTAAAGGGAACTATTATTTATAAAAATCCTGCTAAGCCTTACAAAAAAATACTTCCTGTAGAAAAAACTGACACCTTAGAAACTGTATTAGAAATTGATCCTACGGATGAAAAAGCTTTAGTATTCTTTAGCAAGGGAATCGAGCCAGGCGAATACCAATTCATGTTACCTAAAAAGCACAGGAAAATAATTCGTGCAGATTTACAAATTTTAAATTACAATAAGATCGAAATTGCCGACGATGAATTAGAACTTGAAATGGTGGAAGACGAAGTTTCTGAAAACATCCTAAGTCGTGATGCCAACTTTGCAGTGTTATTACGAGAAGGTTTTCAACATGAAATAGACCTTACCACCACAGCTGAAAATATTATGGGAACGATTACCCAATCAGACACCAGTTGTAAGGTGCGGGTTATTTTAAAAAATCAATTTGACAGTGTAATTGCTTATGTTGACACCTTAAAAGATAATCAATTTAATTTTGTGGATATTGAACCAGGTAATTATAAAATTGCCTTCCAAAGATTAAACAATGAGTGTACAAAAACTATATTTAAATACTCTTTTACAGGCTCTACTCCTTTTATCCGAAAACAATCTAACACCAATGAACCTGAAGATACCGCAGAGTCCTATTCTATTAAGGGGAAAATCTCTACCTCTGAAACAAAGCCGGATGTACCCAAAGGAACCGTTTCTAAATTAATTGACCCAACAGGAAGGGTTGTTACCAAAACGAATTTAGCTGGAACAAAAACAGACTTCAACTATAAAAATTTAAATTCACCTAATTATTCAGCAGCCTATGAAGATCTAACTGATAAAGTTTCGATGGGCTATCAGGTAAAAGACAGGAAATCTAAAATAATAAGAGAGGTAAAAATATCACCTACTAAAAAAACTACTCCAGGTAATATTTCTGTGAAAGGAAAAGTTGAATTACCAAACGAAAACCAGGCAAAGACGGTATCTGCTTTGCTAATAGACTCTACAGGAAAAGTAAGAAAAACTATTCCTGTTAATCCTGACGGAAGTTTTAGCTTTGACAACCTTGCAAAAAACAATTATAAAGTAGCCTACGAATCTACAGATCAACTGGTGAGAGGAAAACTCAATTACAGCACCATTGACAAGTCGATGAAAATTTCTAAAATAGTACTCCCTGAATTGACCGCAGAGATAGAAGCTGTAGACACGATTCACTTTTACAAAAAAACTACAGATATTACTCAGCCTGTAAAAGATACCGCAACTATTATAAAAAACAATACTATTCCGGTTAAGGATACTGCAACTATTGCAGTAATAAAGGACAAGACTATACCAACAAAAGATACTGTTGCCGTTATAAAGGATAAAATAATCCCAAACAAAGACACCTCCGTTATAGTAAAAAACAAAACCATTATTAAAAAAGAACCTAAAACAAAAGAAGTTCCGATCAAATATTCTTATTCAGAATTTAAACCAGACCTGACCTACAATGACCTTGGATTTGAAGTTAAGCCTGTGGGTTATGGATTGCAGGTAGCGTCCTTTGTTATTAATTCCAATATGGAAAAATTCTGTCAGCGTTTGCGTGCAAAGGGAGAAAAGAATATCTTTATACAAGTAATCATGAAAGATAAGAATAACCCGACTGCCGGAATGATCTACAGAGTCATTTTGGGTGCAGAAGAAAATAAAGAAAAAATGGCCAAAAAACTTCCTACCTACCAAGATAAGGGATATGATGCCGTATTGAGGAAACACCTATAATGTAATTAAGAATTGAAAATTAAGAATTAAAACCTCTTAATTTTTAATTCTTAATTTTCAATTCAAACATGCCTTACAAAGAGAAGAAAATAGAGAAAAAGTATTACAGTATTGGCGAGGTCGCTTTTATGTTTAAGGTAGCGCCTTCCTTAATTCGTTTTTGGGAAAAAGAATTTGATATCTTAAGTCCTCAAAAAAACCGTAAGGGTAATCGTCAATATACCAATGCAGATATTCTCAATTTTAAATTAATTTTTCATCTGGTAAAAGAAAAAGGCTACACACTTCAAGGGGCAAAAGAATTTTTAAAAGAAAATAAGAACCAACGTCCTCCGGAAGAAAAAGTAGAATTAAAAGAATCGCTAGAGAAGTTGAAAGGATTTTTAATAGAATTGAGAGAGAAGTTGTAATGAAATTATTTTTCCACCCAAACCCTACTGTTGATCCTGTTTTAAGTGAAGAAGAATCGTTGCATGCTGTAAAAGTGCTTCGACTTAAGGAAAAGGACGTCATTACTATTA
>JANYCO010000268.1 GCA_025360235.1 Cytophagales bacterium | reverse complement strand
ACCCAATAAAAATCGTACCTACAAAAGGAATAAAAAACAATTTGAGTATTGGGTTTAAGCCGTTTATTATTAGATTGGATATTAGAATTTTTTTTTCCATCCTTGTAGCAATAACAGCTGAAGACAATAAAGTTAAGACAGGAGTTAATGTACCAATCGAAAAAAGCAGCATGAACGGAATGGCTTCCTGAAATCGATTCCCAAACATTAAAATAATTAGATTGTCTGAAAAAAGGATAAGTACTGAGCACATTGCCAAATTGATAAGAAAAATCGGCTTAAAAATGGAGATAAATAAATATGAGAATCTTCTTGGAGACCTGGAATAGTCCTGGGCTAATTTTGGAAAGATTACATTTAAAATAGCCCCGCCGGTTAAACTTACTAAACCTCTTAATCTTGAGGCAGCAGCAATAACACCAAAGTCATGTTCTCTAAAATTTAAATTTTTTAAAATGAGAGGGTCACAATAAGCTGCTATTGTAGTTAGTATTGTTAAACAGCCAAAGACCCATGACTCTTTATAAACATGGAACATACCTTTTATTTTTAGGTTAAAAGCTAAGATTTTTTTTATTTCTAAATTAAATTTATTTTTAAGACGATTTAAATAAAAAAGTACGCGTAACCAGCTGATTATTGCAGGAACCGCAATTATAAAATAAGGAGGTGCTTTTAAAAAAAACAATAAAAATCCAAGTATAATTAATACAACCCCCCTTAGCATGGAAGTATTTGCTACAAATTTGGCGTCACTTTTTGAAAAATTGTAAGTAGTTAGAACGTTAGAGATATTGTCACCCGAAGTAATTAAAAAGGAAGATAAATATATAACTATAGCCATATTATCAAGAGGATTAACGAAGAGATACAAGATAGATAACGCAAATAACACCAATGCAATACTAATTTGTAAACTTGAGTGAACGTAAAAATCAGAAACGGCAGTTTCTCGTGTATTTAATTCTTTTGATAAAAATGCAATTGTACCGAATTGAAAAACTGAAATAATAATGCTGAACAGGCTAGTATAATAGATATAACTGCCGAAAGTGTCAGGGCCTATCCATCTGATAAGTAACACTCCCCAAATAGCACTGGTAAGGTATGTAAAACCTTGGGTGACTACAACGTGAATAGAATCTTTAAATATTTTTGATAGTGCACTTGCCATTAAATCTCTTCGTAATCTATTCCTAAAGAATCTCTAAGGATGTCTTTTAACTCGTTGGAATTTCTTTTTAGATTAATTGCGTCGCAGCTTTTATAAGGATTAGATTTGCTATAGTCATTAATAATTATACGCTTTCCATGTTGCATCCCCATTAGTAAATAATCATAGTCTAATTGAAATGCTTTTAACTGTTTTTCAGTTATTGATCTGTATCTCTCGTGCCTAGCTGTTGTTATAATAATTTGAAATTTCCCTGTAATTCTTAACTTCTTTAAAATTTCTAAATTATCATTAATGGGTCCGGTTTCACCATAATATGGAGGGAAATGAGATGCTGAATGTTCTGAGATAACTCCATCCATATCAATAAATAAAGTGGCAAATGATCGTTTATAATTATTCCAATCCTGTAACGTGCCCCAATCACTATATTCTTTTACGGGTAAGGCTTGAAATCCTTTATTTGATAAAATTAATTGATAAATAACATTACTAACATATCGTTCCCCTGTTATTTCTAGGGAGTCAAGCGTATTGCAAAAATTTTCGGCGTCTTCAAAACCATAACCACCCACGCAAAAAAACGGACTAATTACTTGTTTTTCAATAATATTTGTTACGCTATTTAAATCATCAATTAGAATGTAACTTTTATTTTTGGGTTTAATTAATCCGGCTTGGTTTAAATCATAATAACAGATTACATTCCCTGGCTTTATATTTGCTTTAAAATAATTGTCCGAATCCTTTATTAATATCGGGCCTTCAATTTTAGCCATTTTTATTGCCTGATAAACAGTTTCAGGCTGATCTCTTGTCGGCTCTTTTAACTCAATCATGGTTGTTTTTTCCAAAAGACCTAATTCAGATAACTCTTCATTAAAACCTTTCAAAAATTTGTATTCAGCCTCATGTTCTTTTAGAAATATAAAATATATTTTAGAAAAGTCTTCAAGATTTAAACCTGAAATGGCTGCAATAGCCATGAAATTGCCATTGGGGTGTGTTAACATCCATTTTGGTCTTATGTCAGGAAATCGGCTAGAT
>JANYCO010000257.1 GCA_025360235.1 Cytophagales bacterium | reverse complement strand
AAGAATCTGCTTTTGTATTTTTCGCTTTAGCAATGGCAGACGTATCTTTCTTAATTGTATCTTCATCAGCCGAAAGATCTGCATCATCTGCTGAAAGATCTGTATCTGTTTGCAAAGAAGTTGTATCCGTTCCTTTACCCGATTTTTTCAGCGTTACCAGATAACTATTTATATCTATAAGTGTTGGATAAATTTCCTGAATGGTGAAGACATCAAGAAAGGACAATTGTGCAGTACCTTGTAATAGATCACGCACCCTTTGAGGATTGTCAACACCCGGCAACTCCACTAAAATTCTTCCTGTTCCTGGGATCTTTTGTATGTTAGGTTGTACCGCTCCAAACTTATCGATACGTGTACGAATGATTTCAAAAGAACGGTCGATGGCATCTTCCACTTCTTTGTCAATCATACTCTGAACTTGCTCATCGGTAGAATTGATAGTAATTTTGGCAGACTTATTAACTGCATTAGCATAAATTCTTGCCAATTTATTGCTCCCTTCCCTTTGTTTGAAAGCTTTATAGAATAAGTTGGTAAATTTTTCCTGGCTATTTTGTTGCGCTACTGTTGCATCTTTAATAGCAGCAAGGAAAGATTTGTCACGGTTATTCTGACCAGCAAGTGCTTTAAGAATTTCTACCGGAGACACTTCAAGTGTTACGTGTAACCCTCCTTGTAAGTCAAGTCCCAGTGCAAGTTCTGTTTCTTTAACTTCTTTATAAGTATAATCTATTCCTAAGAAATTGTAAACCGGTTCGTTAGTGATGGAATGTAAGTAAGCTTGTTTCTTACCTAGATTCGGCTTCCCTGTAAGGGAGTCTTTCGTAGTTTCTTCTGCCTTTTTTTCTATTCTTCTGGCTACGAATGTAAAATTGATCAGATACATACACAGTAGCGATACTACTACGGTCAGTACGATGATTAGACCTCTGTTTTTCATAATGGATAATTGTATTAAAGTAAATGTAAAATTGATTTTGATTAATTAAATTGTTGATGCGCTAAAAAGCTCTGAGGAAAAGGGATTAGGGAGCGTTGGGAGAAATAATATGCGTAAAAAGCGTTCTGAAATATTTTTCTGAAATAAGAAACCTTTTGGGAGAAAGTATCACTTTGTCAGTGAGCACCGAAAAGTCGAAAGAAATAACTAAAATGTATTGCGCAAAATCAGGGTACAAAACAGAAACTACAACAGCCTCCATAACATGTGCTACAGATACTTGTTCTTTTTTTCCGGTTTCTTTTTTGGCTTTTTCTTCTTTTACAGAAATCGTTTTGGTTGTTTTTGAAACATAATAAATACCTGCTGAAGAAAACAGTAAAGTAACTGTTAGCAGCAACAGGAAAATGCCTTTGGCGATATGTAACTTATTATCCTTCATACTATTTTGGACTGCAAAGCTATATATTTTTTGTAAAGTAAAAAATACAAAATTGGCATAATTTTAGCGCGTAGTTTTGCAACCAAGAATAGAAGGGGATTTAGATGAAGAAAATTGTATTATTTGTTGTTAATATGTTACTGTTTAGTTATTTATCACTAGCACAGGAAGATGTTATGACAAATGTGAAAGCGCTGCTGAAAGAGGGGAATGCCAAAGAAATCGCCCAATACCTTAATGACATAGTAGAGATTAGCATTGATGGGGAAAAGGGAAACTACAGTAAAACACAGGCTGAATTTGTGTTAAAAGACTTTTTCAAGAAAAATCCTCCTTCCGATTACCAAAAAGTTCATCAAGGCGCCTCAAAAGAGGGATTAAATTATATGATTGGTAAATATGTTTGTTCTGAAGGAAGTTATAGAGTGTATATTGTTGTGAAACAGTTCAAAGGAAATTACTTAATAGACACGATTGATTTCAGTAAAGAGTAGTATTCCTAATCCATTTTTATCTGTTTCCATTTTATTTCGATACCTTAGCAATACTAATATTTATTTAAATCATTAATAAACTAAACACTTAAAAAAATTATGGGGTTCTTTCAAACTATAAAAAACAAATTAGGAATAGGGGGCGTAAAAGTTAGTCTCCAATCTCCAACTCAAGCTGCTAAAGGCGATGGCAAAATAGAAGGCAAAATAACGCTAACTACAAAAAGCGAACAAGAAGTGGTATCGCTTACTGTAAAAATGCTTGAAGAGTATTCCACAGGTGCCGGTAGTGAAAAGAAAACAACAACACTTGAGTTAGGGGTTGTTAATCTTCCGGGAGGTTTTACAATTAAACCTGGTGAGACCAAAGAAATTTCCTTTACGTTACCTTTTGCGATGATCAAATCAAAAAATGATGAGATGAAAGAGAAAGGTGGATTGATGGGTACGTTAGGTTCTGTGAATTCTTTTATTTCAAGTGAGAAATCAACCTTCTATGTAGATGCTGAAGCTGATGTGAAAAGTGCAGCCTTAGATCCATCAGATAAAAAACAAATTAAACTCGTCTAACCGTTGATTAAAATATGATTATATGATTTCGTTGATAAAATTAATCAACGAAATCATATAAATTACTTTTATCTTCTTTTAAGCAGTTCACGCATTTTTAAATACTTGTAAAAAGCCGTTTGTGCTGAAATGGTTGAAACCACAAAACCATAATACCCATCTAAAAATCCAAGTTGAATAAAATAACTTTTAGTAAACTTTACTGCAGGGCTAAAGAATAATCGGAACAGAGATGCTCTTTCCCCATTTTTAACTGCCTCCTTCGCCATGAGTTCGGTAAAAAGATTCACTTGATTCAGATGATCTTTGATACTATAATAACTGTAATGCAGCAGGTCTCCTTTTAATTCAGATTGCTTTGCTTCGCTACCCAGTTTTAATGTTTCATGAATCTCTCCTTCCCATACCGCGTTACCCTTTCTCCATATCCGTGTTTTTTTATCAGGATACCAACCACAATGCCGGATCCAATAACCACAATAATTGGTAAGTCTTTTGAGGGTGTAAATATCATATTGTGGAGCATTCTTTATTTCCCTGATCGATTCAGTAAGTACAGGTGAAAGCGCCTCATCAGCATCAAGAGAAAAAATATAATCTTTAGTGGCCAGATTATTAGCAAAATTTTTCTGTCCTGAATATCCCAACCAGCTTTGCTTTACAAATTTTACATTAGAATATTGACCACAGATTTCTTCTGTCTTGTCAACAGAGAAAGAATCTACAACAATTATTTCATCCGCTATTTCTTTTACCGAATCAAGACATCTTTTAATATTTCTTTCTTCGTTAAAAGTAATTATGACAACTGAAAGCGTGACCTTTTTTTCCATTTGATGTGCATATGCACCTACCGGATTATTTGATTTTTTTTACAAGCGAAACCACCTTTGCACGAAAAGCAGCATTTCTTTTTTCTTCAATAATATAAAGAACCTGAATCTCCTCTCCAACTTTCGTTGAATAGGGCTCGCTCATTTTTCTATCAATAGCGATTTGGTAATTTTCTTTACCCGTTTGTCCTTCCCAAAAGGAAGTGACACCCTTGCTCCTAATCCCAATAGACGCCTGGTCTGAGATAAGCATTTTATTGATCTCTTTGCCTTTCTTAAGATGATCAACGTATTTTTCTACCAACTTTGCAAACTTTGCTGTATCCTTTATATATTCTCCCTTCGGAAAAAAATTAACCAGCTTGGCTTTTGTTCTTTTAAGACTATCCATACTCAGAATTTTCAGAAGGTAAAAAGTTTGTTCACCATCAAAAGGGCCAGCTATATTGCCAATTTTCGTATTGAAAATTTGTTCTTCAAGATCCTCCGCCTGATCGCCGCGAGTAATGGTAGAAATATAATATCCCTGATCACTGTTGGCAACTATATACAAAGAATCGTTCTTTGCGGCTTTAAATTCTTTTCTTTTTGATTCTAATAATTCTATTGTTTTCTGTTTCTCTCCTTCAAATTTTTTCTGCCCAAATAAAACAAGTGGGAGAACAAAAAGAAGCGTTAAGGCTAAGGTTAATTTAGTTTTCATATTTTAATTTTATGTTTTAATTTTATTTAAATGAAATGTTAGATATACATTCCTTCAATTAGTTCTTTGTTTTTTGTGCTTATTATTTTCCTCTTAACTTTTAACGTTGGCGTGAGTTCTCCTTCATTTATTGTCCATAATCTTGGCATTAATACGAATTTTTTAATTTTTTCCCACTGAGCAAAATTTTCGTTCAACTCATCTACTTCTTTTTGCAACCGTTCAATAATAGTAGTGTTTTTTACCATATCCGCATCATCCGTATAATGAATATTTTTCAAAGCAGCCCATTTTCTTAAAACATCAAAGGCAGGAACAATAAGTGCTCCCGGAAATTTTTGTCCATCACCCACTACCATTATTTGTTCTATGAATCTTGATTCTTTAAACTTATTTTCGATCAACTGAGGTGCTACATATTTACCACCTGAGGTCTTGAACATTTCTTTTTTACGGTCAGTAATTTTAAGAAATTTTCCTTCCGAAAATTCGCCTATATCTCCTGTGTGGAACCAACCTTCTGAATCAATAGCTTCTTTAGTTAAATCAGGACGTTTGTAATAACCTTTCATGATGTGAGGACCTCTGGTTAGAATCTCCCCATCTGTTGCGATCTTTACTTCAACTCC